>JAGCFP010000028.1 GCA_017650045.1 Bacteroidaceae bacterium
AAATGTTAATAGTTACAATTTGTAAATAGTTCAGTGGTACAAAATGATAGGCGAAAAAATAACCGAGATACCGAGATACCGAGATAGCTTTGCAAGTATGAAAATTTTTTTTCCTAACTACGAAAAAATATTTTCCTAGTTAGAAACGTAAAAAATGGCACTTAACCCCTTCACGACTACTTCGGCCATTTTTCGCCTTATTGACAGATTTTAACACATTAGAAAACGCAGGAGATATTTACATTTATTAACTTTACACCTCCAAAAAAGTGTTAAAAATTTGGCGACACGTGGTCGCGTGTAGTAACTTCGCAGCGTCGATCGATGAAAGAGCAATTAACCTTAAGTTATTAACCTTAAACCAAGAACTAAACAACTATGAGTATCAAAGTAATCGCAAAGCAAACCCTAATGAAAATCGGCACCATGGCCGGAACCTACCGTTACGTGCTTCAGGCACAGTTGTACAACAAGCTGGCGGAAGCCAAGGTGATTCGTGAGGCCGCCCTCCGCAGTGGTATCGCACAGGGCACCATCAACGCCTCATGGGCAGCCATCGGCGAGGTGATCAAGGCATGGGCGACCGAGGGTCACTCAGTAGCCATTCCAGGACTGGGTACCATGCGCTTCGGCGTGCGTGCCTCCTCTGTGGCCGACGTGTCGGAAGTGAGCACCGGTCTGATCAAGACGCGTAAGGTGATCTTCACGCCAAACGTGGACATCAAGGATGAGTTGAAGAGTACGAGCATCAACATCACCTGTTATGACAAGGATGGCAACATCGTGAAGCAGGTGACCAGTGATGATGCGGGCACCATCGAGGAGCCAGACAATGGCGACGACGCTGGCGAGAACGAGGGCAGTGAGAACACTGGTGGCAACACCCAGCCTACGAACCCTGATCCAGACGCTGGAGGTGGCAACGCTGATGGTGGTATCGGCTAACACCACAATCCTCTAATCCGACCTCATTTTTGAAGCGTTAAGAAAATCGTAAGCGTTTTCGGAAAAGAGGGGTGCACCAATAAGAGCGCGAAGCGGTCGTCTTGCGCCCCTCCCGAAAACGTGAACGATTTTTAGTGGAAAAAATGCAGTCGGCGTGTTTCTTTGGTTCGTTTCTTTGCACGAGCAAAGAAATGAAGTGCAAACTGAGAGCAAAAAAAGCTTGTTTTAATTTGCCGAGGTGCAGCCTTCATTCCTGCAAAAGAAATGAATAAAATAAAACTCTAAACTCTAAACTAATAACTATGAAAAACAAGAAAGAACTTATTAAGTACGGCATTCAGCTATTGATAGCTATTCTCACCGCTATAGGAACCTCGATAGGTGTATCCAGCTGCATGAGTATGCTGTGAAAGAACTCCCGCTGCAAGATTAAAAATCGAGTAGCGGGATTCTTTTGTCAATTACTGCAGTGTTTTGGTTTCTCTATGACGCAAACGGAGAAAATCTTGATTTTTTAGTAAAAAAAACTGCATTTTTGTTTGGAATATAAAAATAAAGCGTACCTTTGCGCAGTTTTTGTAAGATTTACCTGAAGATCTTTCATAGGTATGAGAATATGTGATGAAAGATTCATACTCTACAAGTATAAGGTAATTATAATAGTTTTGTCGTGTTTTATTTTGTGTTTGTGTTGATAGGGGGACTGCTTGTGAAAGTAGTCCCCCCAAGTTTAACGATAGTTACTTCTGTTATTGAAATATTGGCAAGTTAATAAATTATCTAAGAGGCTGGCTCGTGAGAGTCGGCCTCTTTTCATTTTCCCTTTAGATTAAGGAGATCAGGTAGCTCCTTATAGTGATTCTTCCATCTCACTAATAATACATTTCAATATATTGGTAAGCCTTCTCGAATACATCGTTATCCTTTATCTGGTATTTAATCCAGAGGATAGAGCGTAGTTTCTTCTTGATTTCTCTTCTTGCAGTAACACTCTGGAAAGCATCATTAAATTGGCGAATGATATTTACCACTTCATTGTCGATGTCATTTACTACCTGTTCTACAATGATTGGAGTATCGTCTGACTTGATGCTTTGGAATAGATCTGTCAGCGCAGCCCTTGCTTGCGCACGCTTATCCAAAGGTTTCTCTATCTCTTTCTCTGCTTCAAGCAGTTCACGAGCCATCTGGAGCAGCTGCTTCAGAAAGTCAATGCTTGAAATCAAACTCTGTTCCATACGTTCACGAAGTTCGTCAAGCTTTTCTGCAAACTTCTTAAACTTAGGATCACCCTTATGCTCTCCAAGACGTATCTTCAGCATCTTCTCCACTTCCACAATCTTCTTCTGGCGTTTCTTCTCATCATCCAATACAGAGTTGATGATATCAGCATCTATCACGAGGTCTTCAAGTGGAGTACCTATATCAATGGTATCGATGTTGTTATGGATTATCTCAATAGTCTTGGCACCCAGCAATGTCCAGATAAGATTTCCACCACTTATAGGACGCACACTCTGGTAAACCTGCGCCAGCCATGTGTAATCATTAGAATAAGGCGCCAGGAATTCATTTGGTGAAATAATTTCCCATGCCTTTGCCAATCTTGCGAAGTGACGAGCAAAGTTGGTCTTTACGCCTTCTTCCTTCAGACATTGTTGCGCTGCAGTCAGACCTTCCCAACCACCAATGGTACGATCTACGCCAGGGAAGAATTGCAGGCATTCATCCATAAATGTGGGAATGAGCGCTTTTATCTCATCCATATTCTTAATGATAGTCTTCACGCTCTCTTCATCGAAGGCAAGACTCTTAGCCACATCTTCAAAAACACCCACAAAGTCAACAATCAGACCACACTTCTTGTTTTCGTTGTAAGTACGGTTAGTTCGACAAATGGCCTGAAGCAGTGTATGATTCTTCATAGGTTTATCAAGATACATACACTGAAGAATAGGTGCATCAAAGCCTGTCAAGAGTTTACTTGTAACAATCACAAACTACAAGGGTGACAACGGATCTCTGAATTGGTCAAGCAGTTTCCTTTCTTCATCACGCGTACGCTTGTAGGCCTTGTATTCATCAGCCTTATCACCAGAAGTATGCATCACCACAGTAGTCTGGTCATCTGTTCCCAGTAAGGCATCCAAGGCTTTCTTGTATTTCACGCAGCAGTCGCGATTATACACCACCACTTGCGCCTTCATTCCTGTAGGTTCTACATAATCATGGAAATGATTCACGATGTACTTGCAGACATCGTTGATACGCTTCTCTGCAGTGAAGAACGCTTCTACACTGGTGCGTCTCACAAGTTCTTGTTTATCCTCTTCGCTTATCTGGTCTGTAAGCGCATCAAACTCCTCCTGAAGTTTGGCTTCATCAAGATGCATTTCCACTGGCACAGTCTTGAAGTTGAGTTCCAGTGTAGCACCGTCATCTACTGAGTTTTGGAAGGTATATTTGGAAATGTAGCCAAATTCATCTTCTACGCTGCCAAAGCAGGCGAAGGTGTTATGATCATTGCGATTAATAGGTGTATCTGTTAAACCAAAGAAGAATGCATTCGGCAGGGCTGTACGCATCTTCTTTCCCAGATCTCCTTCTTGTGTACGGTGAGCCTCGTCCATCAGCAAGATAATGTTGTCGCGATCATCAATTACCTCACCATCATTCAGGTCACCAAACTTAAAGATAGTGGTGATAAGAATCTTGCGTTGATGAATTTTGGTTTCTAGTTCTTCCTTAGAAGAAATGCCGTCCACATTGGGTATTTCTGCACGTGTGAAATCACCTGTTATCTGGTCTTCCAAATCGATGCGATCGTCCACAATAATCACAGTTGGCGCTTTAAGTTCGTTTTGTTTGCGTAACTTCTGTGCAGCAAACACCATAAGCCATGACTTACCAGAACCTTGGAAATGCCAGATAAGACCTTTTCTTGGTCCTTTCCCAGCTTTATAAGTATTAAGCACACGCTGCACGATAGCTTCACCGCCAAGATACTGCTGATAACGACAAACTATCTTTATCTTTCTGCCACCAGTAGTACCAGTAAATACGGTATAAAAACGATAGATGTCAAGCACTCGCTCTGGAGTCAGCAATGATAGATAGTTGTGCACCACATCGTTGAGTGTTACATGACGGCGCTCTTCATCAGCAAACCAAGGTCCCCATTTATCTACAGGACAGCCTACACTGGCATATTGCAGTTCACGTCCTTCACTGGCAAATGAAAGAACATTGGGAACAAACATTTCTGGAATACTCTTCTGATAATGCACGATGTCTGTAGCACCATCTGCCCAGGTGACAGACGACTTGACAGGTGTCTTGGCTTCGCCAATGATCATGGGAATACCATTTATGATATAAACCAAGTCCAGACGTTTACCACCTTCTTTACTTCTACGTGGGAATTCCCATTGATTGGTGACTACACAGCGATTTTCTGATGGCACATCGCTGAAGAAACGAATATTGATGTTCTCTCCATCCTCACCAAAGGGGAAGGAATTCTCATCAAACAGCAAACGGCGGAAACGATCGTTGGCATCAACCAGTTCTTCGTAATTGTTGCCTATACTACATGCAGCACGAAGATGGTTGACCACTTGTGCTGCTTGGTCTTCGGTAATAGGATTAAGTCGCATAAGAGCCGTTACCAGCCATTCTACGACCAGTACTTCGTCAGGCATACGTGGCACATTCTTTGGTTCCACATAGATCCAGCCACATTCTCCTGCAGCGTTGATGAGCATCTGCTCTACAGTGTTTTCTTCATTAAAGTATGCCATAATTCCTTATTAAGTTAATGAATATCTATTATAACTCTGTATATAAGTTGTACGTTTGAATTTACTCTGCAAATAAGAATTGTCTAAAAATCAGGTGCTTACAATCATTACGGATTTACTCTGCAAATAAAACTATCCATAATATGGAATATATGTCATATATTTCTTTGAAGCAGTCTCAATATCTGCGGATTTTATTAACCCAGCCTCTAGTGTATCTGCAATGATTCGAGATGCAATAGAAGAATCATTTTTAGTCAATTCAAACCTCTCTCTAACAGATTGGTTATTGATGCTATTCCCGTTTTCATACATCAAACAAGCATGCTGATAACAAGCGGAAATCTTCTCTTGTTTGGTCATCTCTTTAAGACTTTTCTGCGGATACATAAAGACTCTTGTATGTTGTTCACTCTTTGTAAATTTAACAGGTGGAAGATACATCTTTTCGACAGCAGCAATAGCTCTATCTATACCACTTCCTCTACGTTCACAGATTCCAAGAGTAAACATCATTTGTGCCAGCTGTTCATTTCTTGACTGAGGTGGTAGATCTATCAAGCGATTGATATCATTCAGAGGTGCACCTGCATTTGTTATCGAAAGCCTATTTGAAAATATCTCAATAGTCACTGGCATACCAGTAATTCCGAAATCTTGATGAACTAACGCGTTGGCAACAAACTCTCTAATAGCCACTCTTGGGTAAGTTGGAACAGCTTCCCTTTTAACATCTATCTTTTCGCTACTAGTGTTACGCATTATGAAATCTATCAATCCCTCGAAACCTACAACATATCCATAGACACCATGTTGTTCGAATTCTTGTTGCAGATTATTCGAACCAACGTATTTACGAACTATCACTTCATGCCCAGCCATATTTGGAAAGATCTGGAGATCATTTGCAAAGAGAATAGCCCCCAAATTAGTAATGCTCCAACTCTCTCCTACAAGTTTACACAGTTGATAATTGGCTAAACGTTCGATAATGGCATCTGTTGATTGTGGAATGTTTTTATCAAGTATATGATAAAGAGCTTTATAATTAAGGTATTTGAGCACATCTTCTTTAGTCAGATTCTCTTTGGCTAACTGTTGTTCAAAGGTTATGCCTTGAGATGTGGCTATCAGTGCCTTCACTTGATTCCTAGACATCTTTACTGTCTGACCAGCAGAACGATGGTAAGAGGCATAAATGTCTTTCCCTCGCAAATGAATAGGTTTGTCACTTTGTTCTGGAATATAGAAAAATAGTAAAGTATGCCCTTCAAAATCCATCACGGCATGTTCTATAGGAATAGAATAAACCAGATTATTCTGAGCAATATTCCCTAACGTTTGTACAGTTTTGTCTATCTCTTCTTTTGTCATATCAAAGCAGGTTCCATCATTACGCACACCATAAACTAGGATTCCGCCACCTTTCAAATTGGCAAAGGCAGAAAGATGTTGGGCCAATCGTTCTGTTTTGTCCGACAAACCACTCTTCCAATCCAGTTCGTTTAATTCTGATGGAATAGGATAAAGACTATCATTCAATACCTTTATAGCTTTTTCTTTCCAATCCATATTGCTGTTTCTTTTATTAACTATTTATAAAACTATTTTATTATCACGTAATAGCTTCTGTTAATTATGAAGCTTAAGTCCAAACTCACCATCCTAAATTAAATCAGGGAAATTTGGATAACACCTCTTTGCATTTGTTTGAGCTAATGCATAACCAACACTTGTTATTCTAAAGAAAAGAGGAATCTCTTCAAACCATTCTCTTATCTTCTTAAGTTTTTCATAAGAATCCCATTTCTCCATAAAAGAGGATTGTGCAAGTTTTAATAAATTATCATCTTTTGAGTAAAGATCGATTATTGGTTTTAATTCCGGTTTCAACTCTCCTTTATTAGAACATCCTATACGTAAATAGCCAGGTAAGCATTCATTCGGAAGTAAACAGTTTAATTCATAATGATTCATTTCCAGAATCTCTAAAGCCTTTTTATGTTCTTCTGACCCCTCTTTAATTCCTGCACATGCATAACCATCATAATTACTTGAGAGTATTATATTAAGCTTGTAAAAATTACCAGATTTAATTCCTACGGCTTTAAGAACATCTAAATGATCTATCCAATTATCTCCTTTTGGTAGCTCTGTATAAAGCAGCTTAGAGAAAAGCCCATCCATCACTTTAAGACCCTCACTTACACATGGAGCTGTTGGAATAGTCTTAAGTATAGTTGCCACACAAGTCAATCCACATAATGAATCATAATCTATTTCATTTACAATCTGAATAGCTTTGTTAATTCCAGCATCTTTTATCATATCACTACCCTTTTCTATATGACAGACTAATAACTGGGTAAGCATTTCTAAATCTTCTTGTCGAGAACTTTTTGCAGCAGAGATATTTGCATCTCTAATCATAAATTGAAATTTTGGATCAATAAGATTGTTGACTGCATTTTCCATTTTTGTTATAACGGGCACCCATTGTGATTCAAACTTTTCCATTCTGTCTTTACAAATCTCATGGGAGACCTGAGTACACAGCTTTAAAGCTTGTGCCGTAACTTGTGTAGATACCATAGTAGTAAAAGAAACAACATCGGGTAGGGCAGAAGTAGTGATAGAAACATTGTTTGTTTGGTTCCCTATTATTGTTTGATTAGAGTTGTCTCCAATCTGCTGATACTGTGATGAATTATCACCAGCTCTTTGTTCCTGATGTGTTTTAGAAATATTCATAATCATATCGTTTGCTTCTGTTTGGAGTTTCTTCCTGCTACTTGAGACTGAGAAAAAACGTTTTCATCTTTTGAAGATGTTGAGCGAATAGACTGTTCCTGTTCTGAATTTGAACCAGATTTCTGCTTCTGTGATATCTTATTCCTAGTTACATACTTGTAAGTTCCTATACAAGATAGGATGAAAATGATAATTGCTATAGCCCATCCGTCGAATGCTATTTCGGGATTAAAAATGTCAAAACTTTCCATATTTTATAGGTTTTCGTTAATGAGAGATTTTATAACAGCATCTATGGCTTTAATGGATTTGCGAAGTTCAAATTCTGATTTATCTGCCTGTTCGGCTTTGGTCACAAACTGCTGCTGTTCCTCTTTGGATGGGATGGGTATCTGTATTTTCCCAAGATTCGCTCTACTGACGCGAAGTCGTGTAGTTCCGCTAAGAACTTTCTTTATTTGCATTGCATAATCAGGAGTGTTTGTAAATGCTACAAAGAACTTTGGAAGCACCTTATCATTTAACCTTATGATAGTGCAATCAACAGCTGTGATGGATTTGCCTAATCCAGCAGGAATAATGCAGGCTCGCCCAACTGGGTCTGGTAATCGAGAGATTAAGATGTCCTCCTCTACCACCTCTGTACAGTTAAGTCGATTAAAGGTTTCTTCGCTTATATATCGAGCCTTATCACCTTTATCTTTGAATGTACCTACACCAACATTACCCGTTTGAATAAGCCTAATCCCTGAATCAGACTGGTCTTTAGCTTCAATCCAATCTCCGTCAATAAAAGTATCGCACAAAGAAGATAATGCGACTCTCTCTGCAGAACTCCCAAACATCTCGATAAATTGCGATTTCACCATTTCTTCAGTGGCAGCAAGAAGCTTCTTGTATGATTCCTTTAAGCGATATGCTGCCCACACTTTATCAGAAATTTCTTTTTGTTCCTCTGGAGTTGGCAGTTCAAATTCATAATTGGCGATTGATGACCAATTGTTTGCGAAATTAACACTCCCGACTTTATGGCTTTCACAGTAATCCCAAAAATGATCCGATTGTAACATCACTGCCAAATACTCTTGTGAGAGAACAGTTTCATCCTTAGAGCGTAGAATATAACTGGCATCAGAACACAGTCCAGCAAACCGCACCATGCCAGCTTTACGTAGATGAGGATTACGAGCCATAAATACCACATCCCTATCTTGAAATGCAAAATGGAATTTAAATCCTAGCTTCCCAAGGTTTTCTTTTAAGAGCCCCTTCTGAGTTACCTCCAATTCATTAGACTCAAAATGTTCTCCACCGATATAGTATTCCAACTCGGTTGTAAATCTATCGACATTTCCATTTATTCTGTCAACAATATCAGTTAGCTTCATATTACATAAACATTTGGGTTAATAATTGGTAAGCCTCATGCATGTCCCTACTACATTCATCAAATTTCTTTAGAGAACTTATTGTATCATATGAGCCTTCATTATTTTTGGAAACATATAGGGGAATTGCCAACATATATCCTTTTTGCTTTATTTCTTCAATAGTGGCAACATTGGAGAAACCATCGATGTAATCATACCTCAAATATGCATCAAGGATCTCTTTTATATGCTCTGGCTCCAAATTACTCTCTGCATTTTTTCGAGTCACCTTGTCTTTGGCATCTACAAATAAAATCTTTCCTTTCCTTCCTGCCCTTTTATTTTGTTTGCAAATCAAAATACAAGCTTCCATGGGAGAATTATAAAAAAGATTTCTTCCAATACCAATGACACATTCTACTACATCTGATTCTACAAGATTTGCTCGAATATCCTTTTCTTCATCTCTTCCCAACACGCCATGTGGCAATAAAATGGCACATCTGCCATTATTCTCACTCATCGAAGAAATAATATGCTGTATGAAAGCATAGTCCGCACGTCCTTGCGGTGGCGTTCCAAGGAAATTTCGTCCCCATTTGTCGTTCATAAAAGCGTCACGGTTCCATGTCTTGATAGAGTAGGGTGGATTCGCCAGCACTACATCAAACTTTCTCAGATGACTACCATCTACAAAAGCAGGATGAGCCAGCGTGTCTTCACGAACAATGCTAAAGTCTTCAACTCCATTTAGATAAAGGTTCATTCGTGCAATGGAAGCCGTCAAGGCATTGATTTCTTGCCCAAACACCTTTACGCCTTGCCAGGCCTGTCCCTTTTGGCGCAGGAAGTCAAGACACTTCACAAGCATACCACCAGACCCACAAGTGGGGTCGTAGATGCTTTCGTTAGGTTTTGGTTGAAGAATCTCTGCCATCAATGTCACTACAGTACGGTTGGTGTAGAACTCCTGTGCTGTATTCCCAGCATCATCTGCAAACTTGCCTACAAGGTATTCGTATGCTTGTCCCATCTCATCAGCTGGACAAGAATCAAGACTCAAATCATAGCGAGAGAAATCTTCTATCAAAGAAGTGATGATATGATCAGGCATCTTTGCCTTGTTTGTCCATCCATCTTTGGGGCCGAAGATTCCTGTGAGACCACCGACTATACGCCCATCTCCATCCTCGCCAGGATTGGCTTGCTCAATGGCTATAAATGCCTCTACAAGCCGTTGCCCTACATTCTCTGTTACTTCACGCACATCTTTCCAGTGGGCACCTTCTGGAATGCGGATAGGCAGTTCTTCAGCTTGCATACCAGCATATTCTTCGCCCCCTTCGCGAACGAAGCCTTGGTACTGCTCATCAAAGACATCACTGATGCGTTTGAAGAACAGTAGAGGAAAGATGTATTCCTTATAACCAGCAGCATCTATTTGCCCACGCAGGCGTGTGGCAGCTCCCCATAGGAAAGATTCTAGATCGTCGAGTGAGATCTGACTGCCTGGCATTCGATATGTTTTCTCTGGATGTACTTCCATGCTGATTATGCGTTAATAATACGTCTAAACTCTGCCTCACGGAACTTTACTTCCTCGTAGGCAGCTTTAAATTCTGCTAATACCTCTGAATAAGGCTTGATAGCCTCACGGTGGTATTGCACATATTTATTTGGCGAAAGGTCGAAATCCTTCGCCTTTATCTCATCGAGAGTAACTACCTGTGAGAAGTCTTCCACATTCTCGTAGTTGGAATAAAGCTCATAAAGGCGCTCTACATCCTTTTGTTCAAGGATGTTTTGAGCTCGCTTCTGAGTTAAAATCTTAGAGCCGTCTATCATCAGAATCCGTGCGCTATGTGCTGCTGGTTTTATCTTTCGCAAAATGAGGAAGCATGGAGATATACCTGCACCGTAGAAAAGCTTTTCACCAAGAGTGACAACAGCTTCCACCATATCACTCTTCACCAGCTTTTCACGAATGCGTCCTTCTTCATTGCCACGGAAGAGAACTCCCTGTGGCATTACCACAGCCATTCTACCTGTACCAGGAGACATAGACGCAATCATGTGCTGAATCCACGCATAGTCGCCGCAAGAGTCGCTGGGAGTTCCCCAAATGTTACGTCCATACTTATCTGATGACCATTCCACGGCTCCCCATTTATCAAGTGAAAAGGGTGGATTTGCAATGACACAGTCGAATTTAGCCACCTCTCCACCTTGCAAGATTTTGGGATTGCGAAGCGTATCGCCTTGCATAATGATAAAGTCGGATGCACCATGCAGGAATAGATTCATTTTAGCGATGGCAGCATTGGTAACATTCTTCTCTTGGCCAAAAATAGATCCACAGCAGAGGCTGCTATGATTCATGTGGTGAACTGCCTCTATAAGCATACCACCGCTACCGCATGCTGGATCGTACACGGTTTCGCCTGGGCGAGGGTCAAGAATTCGGATAAGTAACTGCACTACCGAACGAGGGGTGTAGAATTCTCCAGCCTTAGCTTTTGAGTCATCTGCAAATTTCTTCAATAGAATCTCATAAGCATCACCCATCAAGTCAGTTGGATAATCTTTATTGCCCAGTTTACGGGTGCTGAGATGCTCTATCAAGTCACGTATCTTACCGTCAGATAGGTTTTTCTTATCTGTCCATTTTTGGGAACTGAAGATACTAAGTACGCCATAAAGTGTGTCAGGATTGGCCAACTCAATGCCACGCATGGCACCCACAATAGCTGCTCCTAAATTCTCAGTGCGCTCACGCACCTCTTGCCAATGGCATCCTTCTGGAATGACAAAACGATGCTGTTCAGGAAGCGAAGCGTATTCTTCATCGCCACCACTCTCCTCAAGGGCATCTTGTGTCTCTTCATCATATACATCGTTGATGCGCTTATAATAGAGGATAGGCGTTATGTAATCTTTAAAGTTGTCTTGGCTTACTGGCCCGCGAATGATGTTGCATGCCTCAAAAAGGAAATTGTACAGATTCTGCACACCTTCCAGCTTCAGCTCCTGTGGAGTCTTAGGAACATTTATTTTATTAGTATCTTTAATTTTCCTATTTTTAGCCATCTTTTGATAACATTGCTCTTTTTGCAGTCATTAACTTGCAAATATAAGAAAAACAAAAATAATATAGGCTGCTTATTTGGTAAAAAAACGAAAAACGACAACAATATATAGTTTTAGTTAACTACAATTATCACTACTATCATCTGTGGTGGAAAATACACACTATGTTACTATGGTATTTGTGGTAAATAATTATTATCTTTGTAAAGATAATGATAATGGAAAGATAGAAGTAAGAATAGGTATGAACAGACTTGTTTTAATAGGTAATGGCTTTGATCTGGCCCATGGACTTAAGACCAGCTACCAAGATTTTATAAATTGGTATTGGGAGCAAAAGATTAATGAATTTAGAACTACGTATGAGAGAACAATAAAAGATACCCTTTGTTCAATCAGTGTGTTGAATGATCCAACATGCTTTTTTTATGCATACAATCATTTTTCACCTCTAATCAAATCATATAAAGATTGTCTACAAACCCTTTGTAATGATAAAGACAATATAAGGTTTTCTTATTCTATTTTCTTTGAGAATATTCTAAAAAGTATTGAAACCAAAAAATGGGTTGATATAGAAAATGAATATTATTCTTTAGTTAAGAAATATTCTATAGATTATTTCTCGGAAAACAACATGAAAACATTAAACAAACATTTACATTTTTTGCAGGAAAAATTGATAGAGTATTTGACAACAGTAAACCAGCAAGTTATAAATATAAAGAAAGATATTAATAATAAAATTTATGCGCCTATTCATCCTAATGAAGTGTCTATAGAGGGAAAAAAGAACTTGACGACATTGAAAAAAGATGGAAAAAATTGAAGCCAGATGAATTAAATGATTTAATGGAGGAATTATTATCCCGTTATAAAATTACTAATTACATGACTAAAAGGGATTATATTGAGGAGGTAAGGGATTATATTAAAGACCCCCTTCATTATAAAGATTATCCCCGTCTATTTATGATGCCTGATAATATCATGCTCTTGAATTTCAATTATACCCAAACAGCTGGTTTATATCACAACCCCAATTTCATATTGAACTATATTCATGGAAAATTAGAGAATCCAGACAGTGTGATTTTCGGATATGGAGATGAGCTTGACGAAGACTATAAGAAGATACAAAGTCTTAATGATAATGAGTATTTGAAGAATGTGAAATCTATCAGATATATGGAGTCAGATAATTATCGTAATGTGCTGAAGTTCATAGAATCAGCACCTTACCAAATATGTATCATGGGGCATTCTTGTGGTAATTCTGATCGTACTTTGCTTAATACATTATTTGAACATAAGAATTGTATTTCCATCAAACCTTACTATCGTGTTAAGGATGATGGAACTTACAATTATCTTGAACTTGTTCAAAATATCAGCAGGAATTTCACTGATATGAAACTCATGAGGGATAGAGTGGTAAACAAAACATATTGTGAACCGTTAGTTAAGAGGAATGTATAATATGATGACTCTTCAAGAAATAGATATTGATTTTGATTTTCGTCTAGACAGCAAAGGCAAAGATCCTGATTCTTCTAGTCCTACTATGAAGGCATATCATCAGCTGCTGTGGAGCAAGCCTCTGCCTAATGGGCAGACTATGGCTTTGACTTCTGAAGGTTGCTCATACCTCAGATGGAATGATATGTATTTCGGTAGTGACTCCATAACTGCAAGCTTTAGATATATGGCATCCCTTATGGAGAAGGTTAGGGGAACTATGCCCGACTTTGATGATTTCATAGAGTATTATTTGGGGCGTGCTTACACAATAGGTGGTGAGATCATTTTCCCACAATTGCATTGGAGCATGAATCAGGCGCGTGGATGTAGTCCTAGAATCAGAGATAGATGGGATTTGACACTGGAATGCATTAAGCGTTTCTATGAAGGTGGACATTCTCCACTGGATAGGGCATTGGAGAGGAGTGCTGATTTTTTTAGGCTCTTTGTGGATTTCAAGGGGTATGTGGATTTCTTCTTCCTTCAGGATTGTGTGGATGAGGATTATAATGTGAAGCTTTGGCTGGATACGCCTTTGTTTGAGGTTAATCCGATTCCTAAATCTATAGAGAGTTATTTTGATTGGATTGATGCACAACTGGAGTTTGTTGCTAAAAGGAATGAGCGTATAGCTGGTTATTGCAAAGACTCCGCAATCACGTTTTAATGTGACTGCGGAGTTTTCTTAATGATTAATTTTTTATCTTTGCAGAAACGATAGGAGGAAATATTATGGGATTCTTTGACAACGACTCTAATGACAATGGGGGCTTCTTTGGTGGGAAGCCTAAGAAGAAGAAGGGGCTGTTTGATGGCTTCTTCGGAGAAGGTTATAAACCTGACGCATGGCGGAAGGATATACCTTATAATGATACCCACGACTCGCACATCTGGGATTGGGATGCCAATGACAGGGATGGTGACGGGTATCGCGACGGTAGTGTAGGGGATAGTGATTTGTGGGATGATTAAAGGGATTTCTCTATGTGTGGATTAATGATCATAGTGGCATTCCTGATGTTTTATGCGTTTATCACCTTTCCATGGTGGTTTAGTGTTTTATTGGTTCTTTCAGGTTTTTTATTCTTATATTTACAGGATAGGTACTGGAAAAAGAAATGAGTATGCTGTAAATAATAAGGGACTACTTGATGTAGTCCCTTTCTTATTCTTCATCTCTTAATACTGCTCCAGCATCCATAAGGCCAATAGGAATATCAGGATAGCAAAAAATAGGAAAATCAGGGCCTTGTAGATGCTTTTCTTCTTCACTGGTAATGGTGGGGTGGCTGCCTTGGCTTTCTCTGCCTCTTCGGCCTTCTGACGGGCTCTCTCTGCGGCTCTGGCCTCTTCCAGGGCGATGGCTTGCTGGATGATGAGGAGGGCGTTGCAGGGGGCTGTGGGCTCCTCGTTGATCAGGGTGTCGTCTGCCTGGTCTTTGGTCACTTCCTTTACATGGATGATCCATGCGGAATGGTTGTCGGTGTTGGTGGAGGTGATGGCCATGAGTTGCTCACGCTTCTCTGCGTCTGAGCGCTTATAGGTGAGCAGGGAAACGAGTTCGTCATTGTCCATCTGCTCCAGCATACCGTCTGAGCAGAGGAAGAAGTAGTCGCCTGCCTGCACATCGGTGATGTGGATGATGTCTGGCTGGGAGCGTTTGTCTGCCCCTGGGGTCATGGCACGGGTGACGATGTTCTGCTGCGGATGGGTGGCCATCTCTTTCAGCGTGATCTTGCCTGCCTGAAGGAGGTCGAACACGACGGAGTGGT
This sequence comes from Bacteroidaceae bacterium, assembly GCA_017650045.1. GTDB lineage: Bacteria > Bacteroidota > Bacteroidia > Bacteroidales > Bacteroidaceae > Bacteroides. The sequence goes on from JAGCFP010000028.1 coordinate 15,247, forward strand.
CGCGCGACTGGTAGAGCACGCCTGCCTCGGGACGGATATGGTAGATGCGACTGTCGCCTATGTGGGCAGCGGTGACGCCATTGGTTCCTATGTATAATAAGGTGAGGGTGGTGCACATCTGCTTAGGGGTGTCTTCTTTATAGTGGTCGAGGACCTCGTAGGCGTATGCCAGGGCTTCCTTCAGCTGCTGGTCAGTGAATGGGGTCTCTGGGTCGATGTTTGCCTGGAACCATTGCTCTAACGCCTGACTGACGGTCTGGCTGGCCACTTCGCCCTTGTCGTGCCCACCTATACCATCGCATAAGACAAACAGGCGATGGTCCCACTGGGTGAGGGCGTCTTCCTGCGTGAAGCGTCGCCCTATCTGGTGGATGGCTAACGGCGGATAGATCTGAATCTTCATAACTGATGGTTTTAATGACTACATGTGGTGTGTATGGTTATCTGGATACAAATGTATGATTTTTTACGAAATGTAATGCGAAAATAGTGAGAAAAAGTCCATAAGTGTTTGATATTTCAAGAATCTTTCTCACCTTTGTGATGGTGAAACTTAAATCTAACACTAATTATATTATCACAATGAAGAAGACTGTCTTATTGCTGGCTGCATTGCTGTGTGTGGGTGTGGCCAAATCTCAGCAGACGAATCCGCTTCTGCAGCATGAGGCTGAGATTACGGAAATCATTAAGAGTATGACTTTGGAGGAGAAGGTGAATATGCTTCATGGAAAGAACATGTTCTCTTCTGCTGGTATCGAGCGACTGGGTATCGCTGACATGGAGTATGCCGATGGACCATTCGGTATTCGTGAGGAGATGGAACCGCACTCTTGGACGCCTCTGGGGTGGGAGAACGACCGTGCTACGTTCTTCCCTACAGGCTCTGCACTGGCGGCTACATGGAGCCCTGAGATAGCTTATGAGTATGGCAAGGGTATGGCCATAGAGGCGAAGTTGCGTGGTAAGGACATGATTCTGGGACCTGCCATGAACATTCAGCGACTGCCTACGGGTGGACGTACGTATGAGTATCTGAGCGAGGATCCTATCCTGAGTGGCGAACTGGCTGTGGGCTATACGCTGGGCTCGCAGGATATGAATGAGGCAGTGTGCCTGAAGCACTTCGCTGTGAACAGTCAGGAGAATATGCGTGGCTTTATCAATGCGCAGATCTCTGAGCGTGCCTTGCGCGAGATTTACCTCACACCGTTTGAGATGGCTGTGAAGAAGGGTAATGCGATGGGTGTGATGGCTGCTTACAACAAGGTATGGGGTGAGTGGTGCTCTGAGAACTTCAACTTGCAGAACACGATCCTGCGCAACGAGTGGGGCTTCAAGGGGCTTATCATCAGCGACTGGGGTGGTACGCATTCTACCGTGGGCGCTGCTGTGGGTGGCCTGGATGTGGAGATGCCCGGACAGACTTACATGGGACAGGCGTTGGCTGATTCTGTAAGGTCGGGCGCTGTGCCTATGGAGGTGGTGGACTCTCATGTGCGTAATATCTTGCGCGTGCGCTTTGCCATCACACCTGTACCTAAGGAGGTGGCGAATACGAAGGTAACTTCGCAGCCTGAGACGCAGGCCATTGCCTACAAGGTGGCTTCTAAGAGCATCGTGCTGCTGAAGAACGATGGACTGCTGCCTCTGAAGAACGTGAAGACGGTGGCTGTGATAGGCGACAATGCGACCCGTACGATGGGTCTGGGTGGCGTAGGTGCTGGCGTGAAGACGCTCTATGAGGTGACGCCTCTGGAGGGCTTGCAGAACGCGCTGAAGGGCAAGGCCCGCATTCGCTATGCGCGTGGCTATGAACCTGCTCCACAGGCTCGCTGGGGACAGCAACTGCCTGCCAATGCTATGGAGGAGTATGCGAAGCGTATGGATAAGCTGAAGAAGGAGGCACTGAAGGCTGCTAAGGGGGCTGACGTGGTGCTCTTCATCGGTGGAGACAACCGTGAGGTGGAGACGGAGGGTTCCGACCGTACTACGATTCAGTTGCCTTTCCAACAGGATGAGTTGCTGAAGGCGATTGCTGAGGTGAATCCGAATGTGGTGGCTATCATGGTGGCTGGTGCGCCTGTGGATCTGCGCGTGGTGAATCAGGTAGCCAAGGGATTGGTTTACAGTTGGTTCAACGGTACCGAGGGTGGTAATGCCCTGGCAGATGTGCTGACGGGTAAGATCGCACCTTCTGGCAAGCTGCCTTTCACCCTGCCTGAGAAGTTGGAGGATTCTCCTGCTTACGCACTGGGTGTGTATCCACAGACGGAACAGGGTGGTGGCGACGTGTTCGTGAATCTGGTGAACAACCGCGACCGTCAGGCTGCGCGTCGGGCTGATGCGGAGTATTCTGAGGGTATCTTCGTGGGCTATCGCTGGTACACCACTAAGAACGTGAAGCCTATGTATCCATTCGGCTACGGTCTGTCTTACGTGCCTTTCCAGTATGCGAATCTGAATGCCAGCGTGCAGGATGACAGCATCGAGGTGACGTTCGACCTCTCCAACCGTGGTGGACAGGAGGCTGATGAGGTGGCTCAGGTGTATATCGCTCGCCCTGATTCTAAGGTGGAGCGCCCGAAGTATGAGCTGAAGGGCTTCAAGCGTGTGGCTGTGCAGGCTGGTCAGACGACCAAGGTGACCATCAGCATTCCGAAGGAGCAGCTGCGTCACTGGAACGAGTTCCAGCATGCGTGGAACGTGGAGAAGGGTAAGGCTGTGATCTACGTGGGTGGCTCTTCTGTGGATCTGCCTCTGCAGACTACCGTAGAAATCTAAGGTAGAAGGATAACCAACAAAAAAGGTGTGTCACTTCGACACACCTTTTTTTATGGGTTCCAACGAGGGATTTATTTCTTCATGCGGATGACGCGTACGCCTGTCCAGGACTTGTTGCGACGAAGCATCTCCTTCAGGGATACCTTGGATACCTCCACCTTCATGTCGGTGGTAGAGGCGTGGAGCAGGGTGAGGGTGCCATCTACGTTCATGGCGATACCCATGTGGGCGATGTCCAAGCCTGGGGTACTGGTGGTGATGGCGATGATGTCGCCACTGCGGATCCAGAAGAAACCTTCGTCAGTGAGGTAGTCCTTTGGGATGTAGTGTACTTCCGTACCATCAAGGGCGGCTTCTATCTGCTTCATCTTGTTCAGATTATCTGCAGAGAGCTGCAGCTTAGGATAGTCGCTTACATGATTGGTCATGTAGCTGATGTTCATCTTGGCTGTGTAGGGGCTCTGCACGGCTGTCACGTCTTCCAGAAAGCCTTGTTTGACGCCATTGGCAATCCACTCTGTCATGTAGTGCAGACGAGAGGTGTAGCCATCGATCACGCCATTGCGATAGCGGATCTTGGTGAGCCAACGGGTGAAGTCCTGCTCGTTCAGCTGCAGGGTCTGGGAGTTTTCTGCCAACGACATGGCGAGCACGTTCTCTACCAATGTGACGCAATCCACTTCATCGGTATTGAGTACCAACTGCTCCTCATTGCTCATGTCGAGGGTCTTCACGCCATAAGGGGTGTTGATGAACGACACAGCATTCAGCAGCATCTCGTTACGCGCCTGCGTCTGAGCGGAAGCAGTAGCACTTAAGAAGAGGGCGGAAATTGCAAAGAAAGTTGTTATTTTATTCATAAGCTGTTATTGTTTTTTTTATTGAACATTGAACATTGAGCATTGAGCATTACGTTCCGTGAAGTTCGGCGACGTCTCAGCATAGCCCAAGCAAGCTTGGCTCTGCGTTCGACTTGCACGAACATTACGGCTTCGCCGTTGCCATCCGGATGGATTCATTCTGCATAGTTAATGTTCAATGTTCAATGTTCAATTCTCAATTATTTTTAATTTTCATCGCTGTGCGAATAAAGAATATGATCAGCACGATGTAGGCTACGAGGGACAGCACCTCTGAGAGGGTGTTATTGAGCCAAGCATCGTTCACCAAATTCACACCACCAAAACGGATGGCTGCGCTGACTACGCCCATAAGGGCACCTCCAGCGATGAAGCCTGAGGCCAGCAGCGTGCCTTTCTCCTGACGGGCTTTGTTCACTGCTTCATCCTTGCTGCGGGTGGAGACGTACCAACTGATGGCACCGCCGACAACCAACGGAACGTTGAGCTGCAGTGGGATGAACATACCTAAGGCGAAGGCGAGGGCAGGGATGCCACAGAAGTTGAGGATGATGGCCAAGATGGCTCCGATGCCGTAGAGCAACCAAGGGGCGCCTACACCATTCATCAACGGTTCTATCACGGCTGCCATGGCGTTGGCCTGTGGCGCAGAGAGCTGTCCGCTGGTGAAGCCATAGGTTTCATTCAGCACGATCATCACCAAACCTACGGTAGCGGCTGAAACGATGGTTCCAAGGAACTTCCACGTTTCCTGCTTGGCAGGGGTAGTGCCCAACCAATATCCGATCTTCAGGTCGGTGATGAAGCCGCCTGCCATAGAGAGGGCCGTACATACCACACCACCCATGACTAAGGCTGCTACCATGCCTTCTGGACCCTTGAGGCCCACGGATACCATTACGACGGAGGCTAAGATGAGCGTCATGAGCGTCATGCCTGAGACGGGGTTGGTACCTACGATGGCGATGGCATTGGCTGCCACAGTGGTGAAGAGGAAGGCAATCACAGTGATGAGCAGGATGCCTACGATGGTGTGCAGGAGGTTGCCATGCATCACGTCGAAGTAGAAGAACAGCAGCACCAGGATCAAGGTAATGATGGAGCCGATGCCAATGACCTTCATGGAGAGGTCGCGCTGGGTGCGCAGCACCTCACTGGCAGCGTTCTGCTTGCCACCAATCTCCTTCACAGCCAGTCCGACAGCACTCTTGATGATGCCCCACGACTTGATGATGCCTATGATACCTGCCATGGCGATGCCACCAATACCTATGCTACGGGCATAGTTGGTAAAGATCTCCTCAGGGCTCATCAGGCCAATAGGCGTGGTGATGGCGGGGTTCCACTGATTGAGGACCACATCGCCCCAAAGGAGGTTCATGCCTGGCACGATGATAAACCATACGGCCAAGGAGCCTGCAGTGATGATAGAGGCATAGCGCAGGCCTACGATGTAACCTAAGCCCAGTACGGCTGCGCCTGTGTTGATCTTGAAGACCAACTTGGCCTTATCGGCGATCATGGCGCCAAAATCTACCACGCGGGAGGTGAAGTTCTCGTTCCACCATCCGAAGGTGGCCACGATGAAATCATAGAGTCCGCCCACCAAACCAGCAAGCAACAGGGGCTTGGCCTGACTGCCGCCTTTCTCGCCACTGACCAGTACCTGTGTGGTAGCGGTCGCTTCAGGGAAAGGATACTTGCCATGCATGTCGCTCACGAAATACTTGCGGAAGGGGATGAGGAACAGGATGCCCAGGATACCACCCAACAAGGAGCTGATGAATACCTGCAGGAAGGTCACGGTGATCTCTTCTGGATAAGACTCCTGAAGGATGTAGAGGGCAGGGAGGGTGAAGATGGCACCTGCCACAATCACGCCACTGCTGGCGCCTATGGACTGGATGATGACATTCTCACCAAGGGCATTCTTACGTTTGGCAGCACTGGAGACTCCTACAGCGATGATGGCAATAGGAATGGCGGCCTCGAACACCTGACCTACCTTAAGGCCGAGGTATGAGGCTGCTGCTGAAAAGAGGATAGCCATGGCTATACCCCAGAGTACTGACCATAGATTAACTTCCGGATAAGTCTTTTCAGAACTCATCAAGGGGTTATAGACCTCACCTGGTTTCAGTTCGCGAAACGCGTTGTCAGGCAAGGAAACGTTCTTCTCTTTATCCATGACAGCGGGCTTTATTCAGTCTTGGCCATCATGTCTCCTTCAATGTAGAGACGGGTAATTTCTGGCTCTGCATTGGTGCGCAGTGTCACTGACTTACGGAAATGTCCCAGCAACTTGCCTTCACCATTGTAGGTCACCTTGATGGTACCTGTCTTTCCTGGCTGGATGGGCTCCTGGGTGTAATCAGGAACGGTGCAGCCACAAGAGGCCACGGCCTGGTGGATCACCAGCGGACCATTACCTGTGTTGGTAAAGGTAAAGGTAGCCGTCTGGATAGGAGTCGACTCTGAGAATGTTCCAAAGTTGTGTGTGGTCTTGTCAAATTCAATCTTAGCGCTGTTCTGTGCAGCCGCAAAGCAGATGCTCATTACAAGAGTCATCAGGAGTAAAGCTAATCTTTTCATCATTTTCACTTATTAGTTTAATAACGTTGTTTTCTATAATTATAATCCCTAAAATGGCAGAATACTGCATGCATTTTAGCGGTTAGAGTAGTATTTCATGAACTGGTGGCGTTCATAGATGGTGGGGTTAGGGAGCTTGGAGGCATCGAGCATGCCCTTGAACTGGGCGATGTTGTGGAAGTTCTGCTCTTCCATCCACTTGCTCAGGCCTTCCAACGACTCGGTGATGACGCCTGCGCCCTTCTGATAGATGGCGCTGCACATCTCAACGGCAGAGGCACCCATAATGAGGCACTTAGCCACACCTTCCCAGTTGTGCACACCCGTAGATCCAGCGATGCTCACATGAGGAATCTTACCACTCAGGATGGCGATCCAGCGCAGCGTGTCGTACAGCTCTTCAGGGCGACTGAAGATGCTGCCTGGGATAAGCTCGATGGTCTTGAGGTTGATATCGGGCTGGAAGTAGCGATTGAACAGCACGAAGCCATCGGCCCCATTGGCTTGCAACTGATAAGCCAGGGCGGTGACATTACCCACGTTTCTACCCATCTTCACGGTGAAAGGAATCTTGATGGTCTGGCGCACACGCTTGATCACGTCGATGTAGAGGTCGCGAATCAGCGGACCATTATGCGTAAGGTCGGTAGAGAGGAAGAAGAGGTTGAGCTCCAAGGCATCGGCACCCGCTTTTTCCATCTCAGCTGCAAACTCTGTCCAGGCATCGGACTTGTAGCAGTTGATGCTGGCAATCACAGGTACGGTGCAGACCTCCTTCGTACGCTTGATAAGGTCGAGGTAGTCTTGCAAATGATTCTGCTTCATATAGAGGCGCAGGTATTCCTCGGCCTCGGGGTTATAGTCGTTAGGATCTGAAATCTGGTTGGCCTGTATCTCTATCTGCTCTTCGAAGAGTGATTTCAGTACAATGGCTCCTGCACCAGCCTCTTCCAGTTCCTTACTCTTGCTGGGATTACGTGTGAGTCCTGAACTTCCCACGATGATGGGGCTTTTCAACTGCAGCCCTGCATACTGTGTCTTAAGATCGATCATATAGCATTCTAATTATTTAGACATTATTGGGTGCAAAGATAATGTAATTTTTTGACACTATTGCACCTTATATAAAAAAGTATCCTTAATTTTGTAGTCAAATTCTGAAGCGCAATGAACAAAGAAACGATACGCATCGATAAATTATCCATAGGTTACGCGGGAAAGTCGGATGTGAAGGTGGTGGCACAGGACATCTGTGCGAGTATTTTCAGTGGGGAGCTGACTTGCCTGCTGGGTGCCAATGGTGTGGGAAAGAGTACGCTGCTGCGCACATTGTCGGCCTTTCAGCCTAAGCTGGATGGAAACATCTTCATAGAGGGCAAGGAAATCTCTGCTTTCACGGACAAGCAACTGTCACGTATGATCAGTGTGGTGCTGACGGAAAAGCCTGATGTGCGTAACATGACGGTGACGGAACTGGTGGGACTGGGTAGGAGTCCGTACACGGGGTTCTGGGGCACGTTGCAGAAGGAGGATAAGGAGATAGTCAGCAGGTCTATCGGCTTGGTGGGTATCTCTGCGCTGAAGGATAGAATGATTCAGACGCTGAGTGATGGTGAACGACAGAAAGTGATGATAGCCAAAGCGTTAGCTCAAGAAACTCCAGTAATTTATCTGGACGAGCCCACGGCTTTTCTGGACTATCCCAGTAAGGTGGAGATGATGCAACTGCTCCACCAACTGAGTCGGAAGACGGATAAGACGATCTTCCTTTCTACGCATGATTTGGAGCTGGCGCTGCAGATAGCCGACAAGATTTGGCTGATGGATAAGGCGAAGGGGGTGCGTATAGGAACCCCAGAGGACTTGTCGCTGGAAGGGGTGCTGGGGCAGTTCTTTACGCGTAAGGGCATCGTGTTTGATGCAGAGGCGGGCCTCTTTAAGGTGCAGAACGACGTGCATCACCAAGTCCGCATCGAGGGCAAGGGCATCCGAAGGGCCATGGTGGCGAAGGCGCTCTATCGCATCGGGGTGCTGGGCAGTCGGGATGTGGAGACAGCAGAGGTGATAGAGACCGACAGGAAGGAGGCGCCCGATGGTTTCTTCTTCCATCAGGCAGCGGGGCAGGTAACGGCATGTCACAGCATTGAAGAGCTGCTACAGATCGTGAAAACGTACTACAGCATAGACTGACAGACTTTATGAAGCCACAAGACAGATACACATTACTTACCACAGGCGCTGTGCCGAGTGTCATCACACGGCTCGCGGTGCCTTCCATCATCAGCATGCTGGTGACGAGCTTCTACAATATCGCGGATACATATTTTGTAGGTCAGCTGGACACGCAGTCGACGGCTGCGGTGGGTATTGTGGCAAGTGTGCAGTTCATCGTGCAGGCGGTGGCTTTCTTCTTCGGACAAGGGTCGGGCAATTACATCTCTCGCCAACTGGGTGCGAAACAGGTGGATAGTGCCAAAAGGATGGCTGCCACGGCTGCTGTCATGGCGTTTATCTCGGGCTTGCTCATCGGGGTGGTGTGCTACTGCTTCATCACGCCCATCTCCTTGGCGTTAGGCTCTACACCAACCATCTTGCCTTATACGGAAAGGTACCTTTCCATCATCTTGCTGGGCGCTCCTTTCATGGCTGCTCAGATTACTATGAACAACCAGATGCGTTACCAGGGCAATGCGGCTTATGCGATGGTGGGCATCCTCTCTGGGGCCATCATCAATATCTTGCTGGACCCGCTGTTTATCTTCGTGTTCCGCATGGGTGTGAGTGGTGCGGCGCTGGCAACGGTGGTGGCTCAGATCTGTGCCTTCCTGGTGATTGTGGCGCTGACCTTCAAGGGGGGTAATCTGCGTATCAATCTGCGTCTTTTCACGCCTAATACCTATTATTTCAAGGAGATTATCAATGGGGGTACCCCGTCGTTAGCACGCCAGTTGCTGGGCAGTGTGGCAGCCATCATGCTGAATACGGCCGCTGCCCGTTGGGGTGGCGATGCAGCGGTGGCAGGTATGTCTATCGTCACACGCCTTACGTTCTTCATCAACTCTGTGCTGATAGGTTTCGGACAGGGTTTCCAACCGCTTTGTGGGTTCAGCTATGGGGCACACCTCTTTCAGCGGGTGCGCCAGGGGTACTGGTTCTGTGTGCGCATAGGAACCGTTTTCCTGGTACTTATCGCACTCTTTGGCTATGGGTATGCGGAGGAGATCATTGCCATCTTCCGTGCCGATGATCCCGATGTGATCAGGGTAGGAGCGGCTACGTTGCGCTGGCAGTTCTTCACGTTCCCGCTGGGTGCCATCGTGATGTACAGCAACATGATGATGCAGACCATCCGTAAGCCTGTGCGTGCCACGATCTTGTCGTCTGCCCGTCAAGGACTCTTCTTTATTCCCTGTATCCTGATCCTCCCACAGCTGATGGGACTGAATGGTGTCATCGTGTGTCAGGCAGTGGCCGATCTGCTGTCGTTCCTGCTGGCCATCCCATTGGTGTGGAGCGTGCTCCTGGAGCTGAGGAAAGAGGAGCGCCTCTATCAGCCCCAATCATAAAGAAAAAATGCCTCGCATCACTGCGAAGCATTTCTTAACTCATCCAACATAAAGAACCTATGAAAGGTTTCTTTTTTTAATGAGGCGAATACAACTACTTTCGACAAGCCGTTGTATTCCAGACTTAGTGAAAACCTAAAAAACTATTCTTTTACTAAATGAGTATTCTTTTTTACTACGCTGCAAAATTAGTGATAAAAACTAAAAGTGCAAATAAAAATACCGTTAAAAAAGATGTTTTTAGGCACACATCGTCGTAATTGGGCTGATTTTTATCTGTTAAAGCTGTATCTAAGGCCTATTTTCAAGTTAAAACTCCAAGGTTTATCCTTGTAATAGTTGTCCACCTTACTCTTATTATCGATGTAATAGCTCACGCCTGGCTCTGCATAGAGGCCAAAGGCGTTGTTCAGATTGTACTGCACACCAGCGCCTGCATTGACCGACCATTGCAGGGGCTTTTCAGTGAAGCGGTTGGTCTGGTGTATCAGCTCTTGCTCACTGACGGTGTAGGTGCTTTCTTGCTTGCCTTTCACATTCTTCTCTGCCATGCCTCCACCAAGTACGTACACTTCGAAGGCTTTGGGATTCCAGAGCGTGAAGAGTACATTGACAGGGATACCTATATAGTGCAGTGTCTGTGTGGTGCGGTAATAGTTGGCTGGCCCACCTTCGGTGGTTTCTGATTTCCCTTCGGTGGCTTCAGATTCCATGCGGGTGTAGGTCACACCACTTTCAATGGCCACTCTGTCGGATAGACGGTAGCGTAAGCTGATGCCTCCTCTGAGTGGTTGGTGATGCTTGAGCTCATGCTTATAGTCGGCATAGGAAGACTCGATGAGTGCCCTGTTGGATGTAGAGCGTACCATCGCGCTGTTTTCTGCAATGCCGTTCTTGTTGTAGCTATTGATGCCTGGATACGGTACATCTGGGTTGGTGATCTCATTGGAGATGCCACCTCCTAAAGCGGTTGATCCCGACAAATAAATACCCTGAGAGTCCCCATGGGCATGGCCGTATGCAACAGCACCCATATTGCGGATGCTGCCATACCCGTATGGAAGGTTATAGCTGCGCTGTATCTCACGGTCGGTGGCTGTCCCACTGGCATAGAGCGTGGCAGTGAGTCGTCCGTTCTTCGACTTACGACTGGCGACTGTCGTGGTGGGCCACAAGGACGTGTTGGATCGCTGCACATTTGAAGCGGTGGTGCGGGCAGGGGCTTCTGTGGCTTTGGTCTCGTTCTGAGGAGCTTTTGGGGCTTCTGCATCAGCAGGAGCTTCTGATGTCATCACGCTTTCTGGGTTAGCGGGCGCTTCTTCTACAGCCATCGCTTCTTCGAAAGGCATCGCCTGCTCCACTTCGTATGCATCATTCTTCGCATTCACATCCGCCTTAGCCAACAGTCTGGGCGCTTCAGGAATCCTCGCTGAGAGGATGGTAGTGGCAGGCTTTTCGCTAAGGACATCCGTCGTGTGAGGAGCCGCAGAAGTCGTGGGAGAGGGGGCGACTTCTGTGGTGGCCATCGGTGTAGGCATGAGGGCGACCTCCGTAGAGGCGTTTCTCCATACCTTTCCTAAGAGTACGACGAGGGCAATGGCTGCAGCAGCACCTGCCAGTCGTCCTAACCATAGGGAGACCGTATGCCTGCGGTCTGTGTGCGTAGGCGACACAGCAGGCATTTCACGCTCGATGCTCTCCCATAGTCCATCGGGCGCAGGCTCTTCATAGTGAGCCATCTTGTCTTGCAGTTTCTGCTTCCAGTTCTTGTCCGTCATTGTTACTTATTGTTTTTTGCTTTATAATCGTTTATCTTTTTTGCCAGGATGCTCTTGGCCCTCGACAGTTGTGAGGCTGAGGAAGTCTCCTTGATGTGCAGCATCTCTGCGATTTCTTGATGATTGTGGTCCTCGAACACAAAGAGGTTGAAAACCGTGCGATAGCCCACAGGCAGTTCGCGTATGAACCGTTGGATCACCTCTGGAGGCACATCGTCCACATTGGGCTCTTCTTCTGGCACCTCTGGCAGATGCTCCATATAAGTAATGTTCGCGATATGCGCATTCTTGCGGAGGCTCATCAATGCCTCATTCACAGTGATGCGGGCAGCCCAAGCCTTGAGCGAGCCTTCTCCACGATAGGCAAAACGATCGATGGAGGCAAAGATCTTCAGGTAGCTTTCCTGAAGCACGTCTTTCACATCGGCTTCTTGAGAAACATAACGGGCGCAGATGGCGGTGAGGTAGCCCACCGTAAGGCCATAGAACTGCCTCATGGCATTGCTGTCATGCTCCTGCATTCGTCTGGCCAGACTTTCTTCCGATATGTTTATTGCTTTGCCCAACTACTTATTTATATTAATTGAGAATTGAGAATTGAGGATTGAGAATTAACTTCGTTGATTCTCGGCTGCACCTCAACATAGCTCAAGCAAGCTTGGCTCTGTGTTCGGTTTGCAAGAGAATTGAGGATTAACTATGCAGTGTGAATCCATCCGGATGGAAACGGCGAAGCCGTAATTCTCAATTCTCAATTTTCAATTTTCAATTTATTTCGTCTGATAGTAAAATTGCGCCTGCTTCCATCCTGTGGGTGAGAACCAACGCAGCGTCACGATCTTTACCTCTCCACCCGTGGGAGGCAGATTATCGAGTTTGAAAGCTATCAGACCATCTGATGGCATTAGGACGTTGCTGTTGCTCACGTATGGAGAGCCATATAAGATCAACTCGTAGTGATCATGGGCATTTCTGCCTGTGAGCAGATAGATGTTACTCAGATTGTTCCCCTCCACATGATAATGCAGTGTGAGGTAGCCGTCTGTGAGCGAGTTCACCCAGTCGTTCACTATGTCTATGGTGGATATGGGAAGTTGAGTAAAGATCTCTTCCCAATCTTTTTCAGCACCATTCAGATCTGAGGAGCTTCTGGTATTAATCTCGTCTATCCATTTCACATACACATCCACCATACCCGCTTGATTAGTGGCTGGCTGCACCACTTCCGTGTAGTACACGATGGCTCTCACCTCCTTACCGTTGAAAGGTGAGGTGGGCATGTTCACAGGATTCAGCAAGCGCTTCTCGCTCTCTTGCAAGTAGAAATGGCCATCGGCAGTGGTCTTGGTAGTTACCAGTGCCTGTATCACGTTTCTTGCATCATCTGATCCACCAATTCTGGCATTTATCTCCTCTATGGGTTGATTATCATCGTCCACAGAGCAACTTTGGAGGCTACACAGTGTCAATGCAGCCATTGCCAACATCATTATTATTCGCATTGTTTTCATAACTTTATGTTCCTTTCTTTACTCACTAAATGCAAAAATACGAAAACCTTGCATCAAAAAATGACTTTTTTTTGGTCAAATAGCTGCATTTGATATAAATCTGTGGTGAAATAGACCTTTCGAGACCAAAGAAATGGCCCTAACTTTGCAGAAAAATAAAATAGAGCGTTATGAAAGTTAAGGACAAGGTTATTTTAGTGACAGGTGCAGGCGGTGGCATGGGCCGTGAGTTAGTGTTGAATCTGCTGAGAAAAGGAGCGCGTGTGGTGGCACTCGACCTTAATCCCAAGGCATTGGAAGGGACGGTTGAGAAGGCTGGCGAACTGAAGGATAGGGTAGCGACGGTGGTGGCGAATATCACCGACCGTGCCCTTATAGAAAGTCTGCGTGAGGAGATCATTGGTAAGTTTGGTGTGCTCGACGGACTCATCAACAATGCGGGTATCATCCAGAAGTTCAGCAATCTGGCAGAGACCCCATACGCAGAGATAGAGCGTGTGATGAACATCAACTTCTTTGGTACGCTTTACGTGCTCAAGACATTCTTGCCTTACTTGCTGCAACGGCCAGAGGCTCATGTGGTGAATGTGGCCAGTATGGGTGCTTTTCTACCTGTCCCCGGACAAGTGACTTATGGGGCTTCTAAGGCAGCCGTAAAGCTGATGACGGAAGGTCTGATGTGTGAATTGGCTGATACCAAGTGCCAGGTGTCTGTGGTATTCCCAGGCTCCATTGCTACCAATATTCAGAAGAACTCTGGTGCCTCCAATATTGAGGTGACACGCGAGCAGATAGATCAGTATAAGGGCTTCCTTCTCACTATGCCCGAAGATGCTGCAGAGGTCATCGTCCGCGGTATGGAGCGTGGCAGTAAGCGCATCAAGATAGGTAAGGATTGCAAGACGATGGATGCCCTCACACGTATGAATCCCAACATGGCGGGTAAGCTCATCACCAAGGCCATGAAGGGTAAGATAGAGTTGAATAAAGAGCTTTAGAATCTTAGAATAAAAATAGTCCGAATCCAGAGGGGTTCGGACTATTTGCATAGAGCTGTTTTCTGCTATTTACTGCATGTCTCTGATTCTTACATCAATGCCAGAATTAGCAGCATCGAGCAACTGCTTCAGTTCCTCGATAGGAGTCTGGCTATAGTGGTAAGGGAAGAGCACTTTAGGCTTGATGGTCTGTGCGGCATGGAAAGCCTGTCCCACAGTCATGGTATAAGGCTGGTTTACAGGCAAGAAAGCCACATCGATGTTCTGCAAGTTGCCCATCTCAGGAATGTCCTCGGTATCGCCAGCGATGTAGATACGCAGTCCGTCGATGGTGAGCACATAGCCATTACCATTGCCTTGTGGGTGGAAGCGCTGACGGTCGGGAGTGATGTTGTAGGCAGGTACGCTTTCCAGCAGGATGTCACCACGCAGATGACGGCTCTGGAAGTTGGCAATCACATCTCCACGCTCCAGTTGCTTCTGAGAAGTACCATTGAGAATGATCACGGTCTTGTCGCTCTCCAGTTGGGCGATGGCATTCTTATCGAAGTGGTCGCCATGCTCATGGGTCACCAGAATCACATCGGCCTTAGGCATTGTGGAATAGTCCACAGTCATGTCGCCGAACCTCTGTGTGCAGTCTATGGCGATGTTGAAATTGTCATAGTTCACGAGGAGGGAGGCATGCTTTATGAGGGTGATAACGACATCCTTACCACTCTGGGTCTTGAATGTCTCCGTACGATAATTCTGTGCAGCTGCACATACAGATACAGCAGCCATAGCTGATAATAATAGGATTTTTAGTTTCATAATTTTTAGTTTTTAAATTACTTTTCGTTACTTTTGATGCTCCAAAAGTAGATATTTTTCTTATCTTTGCCAAATAAACCCCTATTTTTATGACTGCGATAGAAAAACGAAACGCTTTACTTGGTGAAAAACTGAAGAAAGCTTTACAGAAGAGACATTTTGAGGCTTACTACTTTGCTAATGCGGCAGAAGCAGTGAAGCAGGTACTGGAACTGATGCCAAAGGGCAGCTCTGTGTCGTGGGGAGGTTCCATGACCATCCGTGACATGGGACTGACTGCTGCCATCAAGGCGGACGACTATGTGGTGTACGACCGTGACCTTGCCACTTCGCCAGAAGAGGCGGATGTGGTGTATCATCAAGCGCTGGGAGCCGACTTTTTCATTACCAGTGCGAATGCCATCACGGAAGAGGGACAGATTGTGAACATTGATGGTAGAGGCAATCGTGTAGCGGCTATTACCTTCGGTCCTAAGCGTGTGATTCATGTCATCGGATTAAATAAGGTGGCGCGCAATGTGGAAGAAGCCATCAGTCGTGCCCGCCATACCGCTGCACCCATCAACACCTCTCGCTTAGGCTCTGCTACGCCTTGTACGGCAGATGGGGTGTGCCACGAATGCCTGTCGCCCGCTTGCATCTGCAATGTGCTGCAAGTGGTACGCAACAGCTTCCCAGCTGGTCGCCACATCGTGGTGTTGGTGGGAGAAGACTTAGGGTATTAGAAAGAATTAAGGCTCCTCAACGGGAGCCTTATTCTTTTATCTAAGTATTTCCTTGATGTTTTCCAACTTGCCATCTACAGGGGCAGGTTTGATTTTCAGCAGATGACATAATAATGGATAGATGTCAATGTTCTGGAACATGCTGGACTTATAGCCACCTTTCTTGAACGATGGTCCTACGGCACGGAAGAGGGCCCACATCTCTTTGTCGTGTGGGTCGTACCCATGATTACCGCTCTGATGCTTAGGAACGTCTCCGAACTGCCATCCTAAATCGGGCACCACCACGATATCGCCCGTACGCTCATTGGAGCCAAACTGCATCAGTGGAGGGATGTCCTCCTTCTTATAATACTGCACGTGCGGGGTGTGCTCCAGTGCCTGTGCGATGGAGTCGCGATACTGCGGTTTACTGAAGATGAAGGCAGGGATACCAGGCACGATATGGTCTATCCATTCAGGATTGATATAGTCGGAAGGTCTCACACAACGCTCATCGCTGATGCTGCTCATGCCATGGTCGGCCAGCAGGATAAGGTTCACTTGCTTAGCGATTTTCAGCTTGCTGATCTCACTACGCAGGTAGCCAATCACGCTGTCCACACGTTCTACAGCCTTCGCTACCTCTGGCGAATCTGGGCCATGGAGATGTGCCTCATGGTCGGGTTCGTCGAAGTAGATCATCACCAGACTCGGACGTTCACTCTTAGGTCTGCTCAGATGTGCCATCGCCGTATCTACGCGGGCATAGTAGTCCAGTAGCGGCGGTTCGCGATACGACTTGTAGGAATCTGGAAATTCACCATTCACAGCCACGTCTGAGCCCACCCAATACACCACTGTGGTATGCAGTCCCTGATGCTGTGCAGTGAGCCAGATGGGCTCGCCTCCGAAGTAGTAGCCGTTGCTGCTGGTCTCAGGATTACCAGATGAAAAGGTGGTCTGTGTCTGAGGGTCCCAGAATGTATTATTCACGATGCCATGATGGTCGGGTACCAGTCCGGTAGCTATGGCATAGTGGTTGGGGAATGTCGAAGCAGGATAGGAGGGCAGCATGTTGGTCCACACGCCTTCACGCCCCACTTGCTCTATGTTCGGGGCCTTATATTTCTGTGTATAGTCCCAGCGAAATCCATCCATAGAGACTACGATGGTATAGGTTTTCTTGGCTTGCAGCGTCAGCGCCGCGAGCAGCAGTACCAGTAGGAGAAATCGTTTCTTCATTCTTATTCAGAGATTAATATTAGTCCACAAAAATAGGTATTTTTCTTCAAAAGTGCTATATTTGCTGTCAGTTAAATAATAGCCCCATTAAACTATGAAAAGAATTTTCCTCTTTGCATTGGCAGCCTTGTTGGTTAGTGTAGTCCTTCCAGCCAAAAATCTGAAAGGTGTTAAACTGCCGTTTGCGTACAGCGACACCCAGTTTAAGAACCCCTTTATCGACGTGGACAAGACCATCAAGTCGCCCATCCTTTGTCGGTACATTCACGGAGGCTTCGACGATGGTACGCGCTTCTCTTTCTATTTCCCCATAGAGAAAGCCGATTTTAAGGGGCGTTTCTTCCAGTATATCACACCTTTCCCCGACAGTGAGACGTCGGCACAGGCTTCGCCCGATTACCTGAGTCCTATCATCTTCAGCATCGAGCATGGCTCATATTTCGTGGAAACCAATGAGGGTGGGGCGATAGACCTCAGCAACCCCAACGATGGACGTGATGCGACCATTGGCGCCTATCGAGCCAATGCCGCATGTGCGGAGTTCTCTCGTGTGGTGGCAAAAGCCATCTATGACTGTGAGCGCCCTTATGGCTACTGTTATGGGGGCAGTGGTGGTGCCTATCGTACGACGGGTGGTATGGAAAGCACAGAAGGGATATGGGACGGCTCTGCGCCCTTCGTACTGGGTAGCCCCCATGCCATACCCAATGTGTTTGGCGTGCGTATGAACGCTCTGCGTGTGCTGCGTGACAAGATGGATGATATCGTAGATGCCTTGGAACCAGGTGGTAGTGGAGACCCTTATGCGACCCTCAATGCAGAGCAACGCCAAGTGTTGCAGGAGGCTACCAGTATGGGATTCCCCATCAAGTCGTGGTACGGATGGAAGAACATGGATGCCCATGGCTTCTTGGTGCTCTATCGCAGTGTGGTGGGAGCAGACCCTTCTTATTTCCGTGAGGACTTCTGGAACAAGCCTGGCTACTTAGGCTTCGACAATCCCCCTTCGCTGGCACGCGATCATGTACAGGTGCCTGCCCACATTACGCGTATTTTAGGACAGGCAGATGCGGAGCAGTTGGGCTTGGTGGCTCCAATGAATGAGGCAGATCGTGGCACTGCTGACCGTGCTTGGGCCAGTATGGGTACTGAGATTAAGGATAAGCCAGTGGCTTATGAGATAGACCAAGAGGTAGAGATGCACACCATGGGTGGCGATCTTATCATCCTCTCAGGCGCAGGGGAGGGACAACGTCTGCAAGTCACAGAGGCTAAAGGGCGCTATGTGGTGCTGGCCAACGTGAATACGGTTCAGTCGCTTACCTATCTGAAGGTGGGTGATCGGGTGCAGGTGGACAACAGCGACTGGCTGGCTGTGGAGACTTATTATCGCCACCAGATGCCTACGCCTGATTTTTATGCTTGGAACCAGTTCCGTGGCTACGATAATCTGCCCATCTATCCACAACGTCCCATGCTGTTGGGCCCCATGTTCACCTTTGCAGCTGCAGGCTGTCTGCCAACAGGAAAGATACATGGAAAGATGATTCTGTGTTGCTCTGTATGGGATCGCGAAGCTTTCGCCTGGCAAGGCGACTGGTATCGCCACAAAGTAGAAGAATACTTAGGTAACGCTACAGATGACAACTTCCGCTTGTGGTACACTGATCGTGCCACACATGGTGAAACAGATGACCCTACCGAGGTAGTGAGTTATCAGAGCACTTTGTTCCAAGCCTTGCTCGACCTCAGTGATTGGGTGGAGCGTGGCATCATACCTTCTAAAACCTCTGCCTATGAAATCAACGATGCCCAAGTGATGCTGAGTAATGATGGTCGCAATCGTGGAGGTGTGCAGCCCGTGGTTACAGCCCTTGTCGATGGTAAGGAACGTGCCGAAGTAGCTGTAGGGCAACAGGTAAAGGTACATGTTACGGTGGATATACCCAAGGGAACTGGTCGTGTGGTAAAGGCAGACTGGTGCTTGGATGATTCTAAGGAGTTCACACTACCTGTTGATTTAAGTCGGGCTACTTATAGTGCCGATGGCGAACACGTGGAGTTCGACACCACTATGAGCTATCAGAAGCCTGGTACCTATTTTGCTACCGTCTTGGTACACTCCGAGCGTCATGGAGATGCCAATGCTACGCAGACGTTCATTCCCAACTTAGGGAAAGTCAGAATTGTTGTCAAGTGATGTAGCGTTTGATTTTCGTATTCAGCAGGCGAATAATCCATTTAAAGTTGGTTTTTGGCAAAGATTTGGAGAAAATTCCTATCTTTGCCAAAAATGCTTTTTTCTATGAATAAATCTTTAAGCTTGCTGGCAGGATTATTGTTGGCATCAAACTTTTTAA
>JAGCFP010000029.1 GCA_017650045.1 Bacteroidaceae bacterium
CACGACACGGTCACTCCATGCCTTTTGGCAACCTCGCAAGCCAACTTTGTCAGCGCTGCGGCTGCATCCGAGATGGCAGGTGTGATACCACTCCAATGGAACCAGTCGGCTCCCTGCATGATAGCATCGAAATCAAAGTCCTCGGGCTTAGCCTCAGCAATGGCAGAGTGCGCACGATCGTAAATCACCTTGCTGGGACGCATGCTCACGCCCGATTCCAAGTAGTAAATACCCACACGATCGCCCCCACGGGCAATGAAGTCAGTATGTACGCCAAACTTCCTCAGTGAGTTCACCGCAGCTTGCCCTACCTCATGGGTGGGAAGCTTGGTCACAAAAAAGGCATCATGCCCATAATTTGCCAGACTCACTGTCACATTGGCTTCTCCGCCGCCATAGTTCACATCGAAGCTATCCGACTGTACTATGCGACTATTTCCAGGACTTGACAGGCGCAGCATAATCTCGCCCATCGTCACTATTTTCTTGCTCATAATTAATCGTTTTTTAATAGATATCACAAAAATAATATCTTTTTCAGAAACAAGCAAACTTCATGTTGAGAAAGATAAACCAGAAAGCTTCACAGCTTTCGCATGCTCTCACTATGAACATTTATGCTCACCGTAGTGAGCATTTTTGCTCACCATTTTGGGCATTATGAGCATCAAAGTGCACGTTTCTAGTAAACGGATGATGCGCATTTTACCCTACACCCCTACACCTTTTGCCTATACCCTTCTGATCTACAGCCAGTTAGATAGGTGTAGGGTTGGCTCTGACCCTACACTAACCCTACACCTACCTTACACCTTTTCAGCACTAATCGTGTAGGGTGCGTGTAGGGTGCGTGTAGGGTTTATGCTCACCCTGCACCCTATTAATACACTGATTACCTGTATGTTATAGGTAAAAAGTGTAGGGGTGTAGGGTAAATCATATATCATTGCTTGCTTATCATGAATGGTTAGGACTGCCAGGAAAGATTCCAACCATAATATGTCAAAACGCCTTAATAACTAATAAAAGAAGTTTCTCAACACACTCCAAACACCTATACAAACAGAATTACAATAATCACCAGTACCACCATCGCCACTTCGGCCCAGCGATTGACTTTTACCGCCACTTCCATATCGGCAGTAGTGAGCTCACGGGGATTGGTGCCAATGTAAGGTTTATCAAAGAGCTCTCCAAAATAATAGTGTGGACCACCAAAACGACAATCAATGATGCCAGCCAGGGCACTCTCAGGATAGCCGCTGTTAGGACTAGCATGCTGGGGGCCATTTTTCCACACAAAAGACAGAAGATCAAGCCGACCTGCCACAAGTAGCATCAGCAAGGCTGTAAGACGTGCAGGAATGTAATTCGCCACATCATCTACCCGTGCAGGGATGCAGCCAAACTGCAGGTAGCGCTCGCTGTGATAGCCTACCATAGAGTCGAGGGTATTTACCATCTTATAGGCCATCATGCCTGGCACTCCAAGCAAAGCATACCAGAACAGCGGAGCTATCACCCCATCGCTTAGATTCTCTGCCAAAGTCTCAAGGGCTGCTGTACGTATCTCCTGTGCTGAAAGTTCGGAGGTATTGCGCCCCACAATGCGGGCCACCTGCACACGACCTTCCTCCAAAGAGCGGTCGAGGGCTCGGAACACTTCACGCACCTCACGTATAAGGGTGGTGCCTGCCAGACAGTAGAATATAAGGATAGCTTCGACTGCAATCTTCAAAGAAATATGTACGCTTCCACAGAGCCTTATCAGCCAGAAGGTTGCAATGTAGATAAGTAGCACCAAGCCAATACCAAGCAGGGCACCCTTCAGTAGGCGATGACTACCTTTATTGAGCCAATGCTCGCCCCAACTGATGAGTTTTCCGAACCAGACGATGGGATGCGGCAGGTGCTCGGGATCGCCGAAAAGGAGGTCGGCCCCCCACCCTAACAGCAACGGCAATATGGGAATCAGATAGTGAGCCATTCTGCAATACTCTCCACTAATAATTCGTTCTCGGCAGGGTCTTGAGTCGCAATGCGGAAGTAGCTGTCGCCAAGCCCCTCAAAGTTGGATGCATCGCGTATCAAGATGCCTTTCTCGCACATGAGCCACTCCTTCAGGGCTGAAGCCTTTCCCATGCGCAGGCGCACCAACATGAAGTGGGTATCGGTGTCCCACACCTCCAGCGCTCCTAAGGCCATCAACCTGTCACGCAAGCGAGCAGTTTCTTTTAAATAGGCAGTCAGCGAGGCAGGCACACAGAGAGCTCCCTGCTGCAAAAGCCATTTCCCCGCCTCCAGCGCCAAAGCATTCACTGCCCACGGCATCTGATGGGTACGCAGACGGTGTAACAAAGCAGCATCGCCCGTAACATAGCCTATACGTAGTCCTGGCACAGCAAAACGCTTGGTCATGGAGTGAAGTAGCAGTACGTTGCCACGCTCCAAAGCCTCACGCTCCGTGAGCAGGTATTTCAAGGTGAAATCTTCGTACGACTGGTCGATGACGAACAATACTTGTGAATTGTGCTCCAACAGCAGGCGAAGTTCTTCCAAGGGCACCACCTGCCCCGTGGGGTTATTGGGATTGCATAGCCAAAGCATACGCACATCTTCAGGCAGCAGCCAGTCTTCTCGGGCTGAGGGCAATAGAAAGAGTGACTTTACAATGTGTCCGTGCATACGACAGGCATCGGCATATTCACTGAAAGTGGGCTGAAAGACAGCCGACTTGCTGCCTGCGAAGGCCTGTGCAATCAAGTAGATGGCCTGAGTAGCCCCATTAGTCACCAGTACCTCATCAGCTTCGATATGCAATTCATTAGCCAATACTTTCTCAAGTTGTGAAGCATCAGGCGCAGGGTAGTTGCCTATCACCTCAAGCCGTCCTTTCAAGAAGTCATGCAAGCCCTGCAAATCAGCATGGCTATAGATGTTGCTACTGAAATTGGCCACCATGGGCCTGCTATATTGATATGTATCGTCACCGTGTCCCTTAATCATCGCTGCAGAGTATTTTATAGACCAACTCCATATTAACATGCTGACGCACATGAGCGGCCAGACGGTCGTATTGTTCTTCTTTAAATGCTTTATAATCGAAAGGTTGCTCCGCTTCTCCAATCTTATCCTTAAAGCGCGATAACAGGAACTCGATGAAACGGGTATTATCCAAAATGCCGTGGATGTAAGTACCCATGCAAGAAGGATCTACAATGCAACCATCGGTATGCCCATCTTCAAAACGAGCCAAAGGCTGCACATCGTCTTCCAACAGGCGAGTACTTCCCATGTGTATTTCATAGCCGTCCATCAATGGTAGGCTCTCATCTTCGGAAAGTAAGTGGAACTTGTTCTGGCGCGTGACCTTCTCCCCCGTCATCGAGGTGCTGATGGGTAGCAATCCAAGCCCTGGCAAGCGCTCTATCTCTCCCTCCACATGGTCGGGATCCAGCACCTCCATGCCCATGAGCTGATAGCCTCCGCAGATACCTAACACAGTGGCTCCCTCACGATGGGCCTTTATCACAGCCTGCGCCACACCGTTGCGACGCAGTTCGTAGAGGTCGGCCAGCGTACTCTTAGAACCTGGCAGGATGATGATGTCGGCCTTCTTCAGGTCGTCAATATTATTGGTATAGAAGAGGTGGATGCGAGGGTCGCGCTCCAGTACGTTGAAGTCGGTAAAGTTGCTCAAGTGGCGTAGCAACACTACCGCCACATTGACCTTGCCACGCTCAGCCTGCATGGACTTGGCTGCCAGGTCTACCGAATCCTCTTCCTCCACATAGATGTCCTTGAAATAAGGCACCACGCCAATCACGGGTACGTGGCAAAGGTCTTCGAGCATCTGCACGCCACTCTCGAAAAGGCGGATGTCGCCACGGAACTTGTTGATAAGGATGCCCTTGATGTGCTTCCGTTCTTCAGGACGCAACAGCTCTATGCTGCCATACAAGCTACCGAAGACTCCTCCACGGTCGATGTCGCCCACCAGAATCACATCAGCTCCCGCATGCATCGCCATTGGCAGATTCACCAGATCGGTATCTCGCAGATTGATCTCGCTGATGCTACCTGCCCCCTCCATCACGATGGGGTTATAACGTGCAGCCAGTCGGTCGTAGGCCTCACACACGGCCTGACGCAGTTCCTCACGCCCTTCCTTGCGGAAGTAGTCGTAGGCGTGGCGATTGCCTATTGGCTTGCCGTTGAGTACTACCTGACTGGTATGGTCGGAGCTGGGTTTCAGCAATAGGGGGTTCATGTCGGTGTGGCAGGGGATGCCTGCTGCTTCGGCCTGCACGGCTTGGGCACGACCTATCTCCAGTCCCTCTGGAGTGGCATAACTGTTGAGTGCCATGTTCTGTGCCTTGAAAGGAGCCGGATGGTAGCCATCCTGCTTAAAGATGCGGCAGAAAGCAGCAGCGATGACACTCTTGCCAACGTCACTTCCTGTACCTGCAAACATCAAAGGATGTAGTATTTTTTGCTTCTCCATAACAAGACACAAAAATAGACATTTCGCCCTTAATATCCAATAAATACAGTTCCAATTATCAAAGGAATATGTCAAAACAACAAAACAAAGCAGCCTTCTTTGACGAACGAAAAAAATAAATTATCTTTGCAGAGTATTTGGTAGCCTCGTTAATTCATTTATCGGGGCGCAAGGGAATCCGTGTGAAAAGCCGGAGCTGTTCCTGCAGCTGTATTCTCCCTCATTGTCTTGTCACTGCATGTGTCACTATTCAGCCAACTGAATGGGAAGACCCAGACAAGACGGAGAAAGCCAGAAGACCTGCCATTACTTGATTAATAATTTGTACTGAACCTCCAGGTAAGAGGTAATGAACATCTGTGCTAAATTAGGATAAACATGAATAGGATTTTCAGTTTATGCATTATCAGTATTCTGATGATGACATTTCAGGCATGCAACTCTTCTTCAAGGAAGACAGCAGAGATAATGGAAAGCGACGATAACTCCACTATGGAAACAGTCGTAGAAACCTCCTATGCCGAGGGGTTTACAGTGAAGAACATGGAGAATGGCGTACGCCTCGTAAGTGTATCAGACCCTCAGAAAGACGAGGATCTGGTGCCCATCAGCTATCAGTTTGCCTTAATTCCTAAAGGCATAGAATATGATGTACCTGATGGCTATACACCTGTACAAGTACCTATTAGTCGTACCATCGTCATGACCATGTTGCAATTGTCCAATTTTACCGCTCTCGATGCGCATGAAGTGGTTAAAGGTATTACGGGTACCCGTAACCTCTTCGATGCCGATATGAATCAGCGAGTAAATGACGGACGAACAGTAAAGATAGGCATGGAGGGCAACTTTGATGTAGAGCTTATCTTAGCTGCCAACCCTGATGTCATCTTTATCTCTCCTTTCAAACGAGGCGGCTACGATGTGATGAAAGATACTGGCATCCTACTCATCCCTCATTTAGGTTACAAGGAGCTTAATCCGTTAGGGCAAGCTGAGTGGATAAAGTTTGTGGGTATGTTCATCGGCAAAGAGCGTGAAGCCAACGAGGTGTTTCAAGGGATCGAAAGTCGCTACAACGAGATAAAAGAGCGTGCCACTGCCGTTCAGACCAAACCCACAGTATTCAGTGGCGAAATGCAGGGTGGCAACTGGTATGCCGTAGGTGGCAAGAACTATCTGGCACAGATATTCCGCGATGCAGGAGCAGAGTATGTCATCCACGACAACAATACAGGTGGTGTACACATCGAGTTCGAGCAGATGTATGCCACTGCTGCCAATGCAGACTATTGGCGAATACTCAATAGTTTTACGGGTGATTTTTCTTATGAGGCTCTCAAAAAATCGGAGCCAAGAAACGAGTTGTTCAAGGCATTCAAAGAGAAAAAAGTCATCT
The DNA here is from genome assembly GCA_017650045.1 of Bacteroidaceae bacterium. Taxonomy (GTDB): domain Bacteria; phylum Bacteroidota; class Bacteroidia; order Bacteroidales; family Bacteroidaceae; genus Bacteroides. Next base: position 5,904 of record JAGCFP010000029.1, read on the forward strand.
ACTGCAACATGAAACAGACGCCCTACTACGAGCTTTCACCTGTTAATCCCGACTTGCTACTCAGCGACTTTGTGGCCATCTTCCATCCAGAACTGATGCCTGCAGATTATCAGCCTACCTTTTATTATTTACTAAAATAATATGCGCCGAAACATTTTCCTCATAGTATCCCTAGTAGTACTCATCGTGCTACTGTTCTTCCTCAACCTGCTGCTTGGCACAGTGGAGATACCTCCTCGCCACGTGTTCAGCATCCTCATGGGTGGCTATGATGGAAATGAGATATGGCGTAATATCGTGTTACAGTCACGCGTACCTCAAGCGCTTACCGCCTTGGTAGCTGGTGCAGGATTGGCTGTGAGTGGTCTGCAGATGCAAACCGTTTTTCATAATCCTCTGGCTGGCCCTTCCGTATTGGGTATCTCCAACGGAGCCTCTTTAGGCGTAGCCTTTGTAGTATTGCTCAGTGGCTCCTTGGGCGGCACAGCACTGAGTCGACTGGGCTATATGGGTGATGCAGCTATTTCCATATCTGCTATTATTGGCGCCTTGGCTGTGATGGGACTCATCGTCTATGTGTCGCAGAAAGTAAAGGGTCATGTCACGTTGCTCATCATCGGTGTGATGATAGGTTACCTGGTGACTGCCATTGTGGGGGTGCTGAAGTTCTTCTCTCCCGAAGAGGATGTGAAAGCTTATGTGGTATGGGGCTTAGGCAGCTTCGCCCGTGTGTCAGGTGGTCAAATGATGCTGTTTGTCTCGCTGATGGCTATATTACTACCTCTTAGCATGCTATTAGTTAAAACCATGAACCTACTTCTGCTGGGTGACAAATACGCTCGTAATTTGGGATTGAATATACGCAGGGCACAAACCCTTGTTATTCTGAGTTCAGGAATATTAGTAGCCATTGTCACGGCTTATTGCGGACCTATCATGTTTATAGGTTTAGCC
>JAGCFP010000030.1 GCA_017650045.1 Bacteroidaceae bacterium
CCTTCTTCGGGTCGATAAGAACCAGTTTCAGTTCGTTAGGATGTTTCTTATATAACAGTGAGGTGATGATGGCATTGAGACCCACCGACTTACCTTGTCCGGTGGCACCAGCAACCAGTACATGTGGCATCTTGGCAAGATCAACCATAAAGACCTCATTGCTGATGGTCTTTCCAAGGGCACAAGGCAGCTCCATCTTGGATTCCTGAAACTTCTTACTGCCAATGACACTCTGTCCTGATACGATGTTTTTCTTTTCATTAGGCACCTCTATACCAATGGTACCTTTTCCAGGAATAGGCGCAATGATACGTACCCCCAATGCGGAAAGGCTCAAGGCAATATCGTCTTCCAGATTACGTATCTTATTGATGCGCACTCCTTGTGCAGGTGTGATCTCATAGAGCGTCACCGTAGGACCCACTGTGGCCTTGATACTACTGATTTCCACACCAAAGCTGTGCAGGGTATTCACGATGCGGTCTTTATTGGCATTCTGCTCATCCATGTCGATGGAAGGCCCTTCATCATCGTATTGTTTCAGCAAGTCTACCGTTGGGAATTTATAGTATTGCAAATCCAGACGAGGGTCGTATGGCTCTTGCTTTGAAGGATCTGCCTCTTCTGTATCTGGCGCCACTTCCACTGTGAAGTCGAGATCTTTGGGGTCATCAGCTTTGGGCTCTTCCTTCACCACTTCATGCTCTGTCATATACATATCATCAGCCACTTTCTCCACGCTGACAACCGGTGCTTTCTCCAATGGGAAGTCGAATACATTCTCCTTCACTTCTGTTTCCTCTGTTACAGCTTCCGCTGACTCCTCTTCCTTCTTCCGCTTCAAGAAACTAAGGGTAAACAATTTCCGCAGATAGATGACGGTCTTGGAACTGAAATAAATCAGGAAACAGAGGGCTGTAAGGAGCAACAAGAGGAACACGCCCGTAGCACCTACTTGTGACTCAAGCCATCGGGAAACGTTGTAACCATGCAAACCTCCTAAATAGAAGAAGGAATCCTGGTAGATGTGTTGGAACACGAAACTCAAGAAGACTGATCCCCAGTACATGAACAACATACAGAAGATGAACCATTTCCAAAGGCGGAACTTACGTACACGCATCAACTTCAGTCCTGCCACCATGAGGAAAATCACGATGAAATAAGCAGGCACACCAAAGAGATTGTTGATGAAATAGTGTGATACACGCGCTCCTACCGATCCTCCATCGTTCTGAATGCCATTGTCCACGGAGGCCAGTTCTTCTGCCGTAGCATTCTCCACCAAACTCTGATCTGCAGCCCCATTAAAGAAATAAGAGGTGAAAGTCACCAGCAGGTAGAATGCCAACACCACGAACACCAATCCGATGAAAAAATGTAACCCGTCACTCTTGAAGAACTCCTTTGTTCCCTTTAAAAATGAAGTGCTGGGCTCTTGCACAGGTTTCTTGTTATTATCTTTTGTAGTCTTAGCCATTATTTTCTTTAGTTTGAATTAAAGTGATGCAAAGATAGTGAAACTTTGTGTTTTTTTTCCTATCTTCGCAGAAATTAATGTTAAACAACCATGAACTTGGAAATCATTTTCCAGTTTTTAAAGAAACTGGCGGCCAACAATAACCGTGAATGGTTCAAAGCACATCATGGCGATTATGAGAAAGCCATCGAGGAATTCGAGCAACTGATGACCATCTTGATCGCTCGCGTATCCTTCTTTGAACCAGGCGTAAGCAACTTTGAGCCCAAGGACTGCATGTACCGCATTTATCGTGATTTGCGTTTTACGAAGGACAAGACTCCCTATAAGACACACATCGGCGGCTTCATCAACCCAAAAGGGAAGAAATCGCTGCATTGCGGTTATTACGTGCATCTGGAGCCCGGTGCCTGTATGTTGGCTGGAGGTGGATGGTGCCCCGAGCCTGCCATGCTGAAGGGTATCCGCCAATCCATCTTCGACAATACCGAGGAATTTCTGAGCATCGTTAAGGCCCCTTCTTTCAGTAAGCATTTCACAACCATCGGCATGGAACATCTGAAGACGGCTCCTAAGGATTTCCCGAAAGATTATCCCTACATGGAGTATCTGAAGCCAAAGGACTATGTGGTGTGGAAGAACGTACCTGATTCTTTCTTCTCTACCCCCGGATTTATCGACCAGATCATGGAGGTGTTTGAAGGAATGAAGCCATATAACGACTTCTTGAACTATACGATTGATGAGTTCTTATAAAATTGATAATTGATAATTGATAATTATGGAAACACTGAAACTGATAAAGAATGACAAGTGGCTGGAGCCTTTTGCCGATGCCATCAACGGACGTCATCAGCATGTCATCGAGAAAGAAAAGGAACTGACGCGCAAAGGGCGTATTTCATTGAGCGACTTTGCTACTGGTCATCTGTACTTCGGATTGCACCGTACCGACAAAGGATGGGTGCTGCGTGAATGGGCACCTAATGCAACGGAGATCTATCTGATTGGTACGTTCAACGACTGGAAAGAGGATGCCAAATATAAGATGAAGCCGCTGAAGAACGGCAACTGGGAACTGAAACTGCCAGAGAAGGCGCTGCAGCATGGCGACCTCTATAAACTGCATATCCACTGGAATGGTGGCGATGGAGAGCGCATCCCCGCATGGGCTACCCGTGTGGTACAGGATGACAATACCAAGATCTTCAGCGCTCAGGTATGGGCACCTGAACAGCCTTATAAGTTCAAGAAACGCACTTTCAAGCCTTGCACAGACCCTCTGTTGATCTACGAGTGCCACATCGGTATGGCTCAGGATGAGGAGAAGGTGGGCTCTTACCGTGAGTTTCAGGAGAAGATTCTTCCACGTGTGGTGAAAGATGGGTACAACTGTATCCAGATCATGGCCATTCAGGAGCATCCTTATTATGGCAGCTTCGGCTACCATGTGAGTAGTTTCTTTGCTCCATCTTCCCGCTTCGGAACGCCTGATGAACTGAAGGAACTGATTGATACTGCCCATCAGATGGGACTGACGGTGATTATGGACATCGTGCATTCACATGCCGTGAAGAACGAGATCGAAGGTCTGGGCAACTTTGCCGGTGATCCTAATCAGTTCTTCTATCCAGGCGACCGTCATGAGCATCCAGCATGGGATTCGCTCTGCTTCGACTATGGCAAGAACGATGTGCTGCACTTCCTGCTTTCCAACTGTAAGTATTGGCTTGAGGAGTTCCACTTCGATGGTTTCCGCTTCGATGGTGTGACGTCCATGCTGTACTACAGCCATGGTCTTGGAGAGGCATTCATGGGTTATCAGGATTATTTCAACGGTCATCAGGACGATAATGCCATCTGCTACCTTACCTTAGCTAATAAGCTGATACATCAGGTAAATCCACGTGCCATCACCATCGCCGAGGAGGTTTCTGGTATGCCAGGTTTGGCAGCTAAGTTTGAGGATGGTGGCTATGGATTCGACTACCGCATGGCGATGAATGTGCCCGACTATTGGATAAAGACCATCAAGGAAAAGAAGGATGAGGACTGGAAGCCAAGCTCTATGTTCTGGGAGGTGACCAACCGTCGTGAGGATGAGAAGACCATCTCTTACGCTGAAAGTCACGATCAGGCATTGGTGGGAGACAAGACCATCATCTTCCGCCTCATTGATGCCGACATGTACTGGTACTTCCAGAAGGGCGATGAGAACTTCACCGTGGAGCGTGGTATCGCTTTGCATAAGATGATTCGTTTGCTCACTGCCAGCACCATCAATGGTGGCTACCTCAACTTCATGGGTAATGAGTTCGGACATCCAGAGTGGATAGACTTCCCACGTGA
>JAGCFP010000031.1 GCA_017650045.1 Bacteroidaceae bacterium
CAGTGCCGATAATCATACCTTTATCTATAATATGGGGGTAAACATGGTGGGTGTGCCACAAATCACCATTCCTGCAGGTTATCTGAAACAAGGTGATGTGGTGATTATCCGTTATGCAGAGCAGCTTTATCCGGGCTTCAGTGGGGATGAACGCTACTATGTAAGGACTTATGGACGCAGTGGTAAGAATATTGCTGGTCGTCCGCTCTACGAGACTTTCCGTGCAGCGTTGGCAGCCGACTTCTATATTGCTAAGGGTGGGGAGGCTGTGACTATACAGCCAACAACTACCTATCGTGGTTATCAGTACATTCAGATTACCCTTCCAAGTCATGTGGGGGCTTTGCCACTCGCTAATGTGAAGGGTTTGGTCATGTCGAGCGATGAGCTTCCTACGGGTACTTATGTGGCCACTACCAGTGATGGCAACAAGACGGCCAATCTGGTAAATCAGCTTATAAAGAACATTCAGCGCAGTCAGTTGGGCAACTTCTTCACCATTCCAACCGATTGTCCACAACGTAACGAACGTATGGGATGGACGGGTGATGCACAGGCTTATACCCGCACAGCTACCTACAACAGTGACGCACAGAATTTCTTCCGCCAGTGGATGGTGAATCTGCGTGCCGATCAGGGTGTGGGTAATGATACCAATGTGCCTGGTGGTGTAGGTAGCACCGTGCCAACCTACAACCGTGCAGACGATGAGAGCTTCGCTGATGGTACGACATGGGCTGCTGCTGTGTGTATGGTGCCTTGGCAACTTTATTCTCAGTATGGTAATACGCAAGTCATCAGCGAGAATATGGAAGCCATGATGGCTTGGCTTCGTGGAATGGATTATTACGACCAAAGCGAAGAATATCCTCATCTTTCTGCCAAGGCTACTGGTCTGGCTGATTGGCTGGCAATGGACAATCGCACACCTTCTGATTTGGTGAACAATGCGATCTACATTTATATGATGGATTGTACGGCTAAGATGGCAGATGCCATTGGGCGTTCCGACCTTGCTGCGGAGCTTCGTGCCCGTCATGATGCTGCCAAGGAGGAATGGAATCGTTGCTATGTAGATCCTGCTACTGGCAAGACACGCAACCAGCAGGGTGCCTTGGTACACTCTCAGGCTTCTTATGCTACGCCTCTGAACTTCAACTGCTTCGATGAGAACAATAAGGCGAAGGCAGAGCAATATCTGGCAGAGTTGGCAAAGAATCCATCTTTGAGTGGTGAAGGACAGAACAAATATCCTGCCTATACCATCACGACTGGTTTCTCTGGTACTCCGAACATCCTTCCAGCACTGAGCCGTGCGGGTAGGGTAGATGAAGCCTTCCGCATGTTTACTTGTACTGATTATACCTCTTGGCTCTATCCTGTGACTAAGGGTGCGACTTCTGTATGGGAGCGTTGGAATGGTTATGAGGCCGCTTTTGGAGAGAATAACCAGAACTCTATGAACTCCTTCAATCACTTTGCTCTGGGAGCAGTTGGACAATGGATGTATGAGTATCAGTTGGGTATCACTGCTGAAGGTGGTTACAAGCACTTTATCTTGCAACCAACGGCAGGAGCAACTTACACCTCACTGACTGGTTCTTATCGTTCTAACTATGGGGATGTGAAGAGTGCTTGGAAAGCTGATGGCAAGGGTACGATGACGGCCTATGAAGCTACTGTTCCTGCTAACACTACTGCAACACTCTACTTGCCAGTGGGAACCAATGTGAGTCAGTTTGGCACTGCTAATGGCGTACGATATGTGGGCAAGGTGCAGCACAATGGGATCACTACAGCACAGTATGAGCTTCAGAGTGGACACTTCAACTTTACCATTGGTAACGCTGAGGTGACGGTTAGATAATCATTGACTGAGCAAAAGAAAACTTCCCTTGGCTTTGCTGAGGGAAGTTTTTTTATTGTTTCTCTGTGAGATATTTCCAATAGCGGAAGGGGAGATCCTTGCGATGTTTACGGGGGTTCCAACGTTCCTTGATGGCAACGGCCTTGAAGTAGGTACGCCAGAGGTCTTGAAAGAGTTTCTCGTCCTTGTCCATCAGACTTTCTTGCAATTTCCCTGTGACAAGATGCTCCATCTGTTGATCTTCAAACGTCACAAGTTCCACAGTCTTCAAATCGTAATAATAGCCGTAGCGTCGCTTGGTGTCATAAATGAGCCAAGGTTGGTCATTGAAGCGATCTTGGAAATGTGGAATGGCCAAGGGAAGGGTATTGAATTGGGGTTCAATGGCAGCGAAGTAGGTTCCATCTACCGTTTTTTGAAATCGGATGAACTGCATGAGATGTAGTCGTTCATAGCGCACTTTCTTGTAAATCTGCGAGAGCGTTAAAACATCAGGATCGGTAAAGTTGGTTTCAATACTCTTTCCTGCATCGAAGGTCTTTTGGATATAGCGGAAAAGTGCATTGGCAACCTCTGGAAGTTCTGACAACCATACGTTAGTGAGCATGCTCATAGCTGTGGGAGAGAGGTGTTTCTCCAATCCTTTCCAAACCCTCTCTGCCTTTGGTTTGTCAGTGATAATGGTCAGATGTTCATCAACGAACATTGGCAGCACTTCACCTTCGGCTATCAATTGGTCAGGAAAGCAATGCTGTGCATAAGCCTCAAAGACACAGGTTAACAGCCCCTCAAATGACTGATCGTATATAAACACTTTCATAACTAAACGGGGTCTATGAAAGGTAGTTCCATTTGTAGCAGATCTACTTTCTTGGTGTGTGGTGTGAGTAATCGACGTACCCCTTGCGGAGTGAGTTCCTGAACCGTTTGTTTGGGTAGTTCGTTGCAAGTGATGAAGTATTGCGCTTTTTTCATCACCACGCCAATACGCTTCAGATCATCAAAACCGATGCGCGTAAAACGACGAGATGTAACAATCATCATCGCACTCTTTACCCCAATGCCTGGTACACGGAGTATCTCTTCATAACTGGCACGATTGACATTCACGGGAAAGAACTCCGGATGACGTAGGGCCCAACTCAGTTTCGGATCTATGTCGAGGTCAAGGTTTGGATGTTGGGCATCTACAATCTCATCTACTTTAAACTGGTAAAAGCGCAATAGCCAATCGGCTTGGTAAAGGCGGTTCTCACGCACTAAAGGTGGTTGTTTCAGTATGGGTAACCGTTTGTCGTAGGTATTCACGGAGACGTATCCAGAATAGTACACACGACGCATACTCAGTGAGCGTTGGCCGTAGAGAGCAGAACTAACGTTCAGAATATCCTTATCGCTTTCAGAAGTAGCGCCAACAATCATCTGTGTGCTTTGGCCAGCAGGCACAAAGCGGGGAGCATGGCGGAATTTCCGACGGTCTTCTTTGTTTTCCAACATCCCTTGTTGGATATACCTCATGGGTTGGTAAACGCTTTGATGGTCTTTCTCTGGAGCCAAAAGTTTGAGGTTCTGTTCGGTAGGAATTTCCAAGTTCACGCTGAGGCGATCAGCATAACGTCCTGCTTCATTGACCAATTCCTGACTGGCTCCAGGAATGCTTTTCAAGTGGATGTAGCCATTGAAACGATGTACCTCACGGAGATCCTTGGCAACTCTTACCAAGCGTTCCATCGTATAGTCTGGATTGCGTACCACACCAGAACTAAGGAATAATCCTTCGATGTAGTTACGGCGGTAAAACTCCATAGTTAGCTCCACCAATTCGGTCACTGATAATGTGGCACGTCGGATGTCATTGCTACGACGATTAATACAATAGGCGCAATCATAGATACACATATTGGTAAGCATCACTTTGAGCAAAGAGATACAGCGTCCATCCTCTGCAAAGCTGTGACAAATGCCCACGCCTCCAACAGTGTTTCCTACCTGTCCGGCACGACCTTTCCTGACAGTCCCACTGCTGGAGCAAGACACGTCATACTTTGCCGATTCAGTAAGTATTTTCAGCTTATCGAGTACGTTTGCATTCATCTATTAGTTCGTTTAGATTGTAAAGGTAATAATATTTTCTTTTTGTCTGTTCAAAATCTTGTATTATATTTGCATGGACATTTAAACGTAGAAAAATGAAAAAGATTCTTATAGCTTTAATGGCAACTGCAGTGATTCTTTCATCGTGCAGCAGTGTTTTTGGTATTAGTGGCGCCTCTACAGGTGCGATGGTAGGTGGAACACTAGGGTCTATTCTTGGTAATGGTACTGGGCGTTATGGTTCTACGATTGGTGGTTTGGTAGGAACGATGGCAGGTGCTGCTGTAGGTAACGCTATACAGAAGAAGACTACAGAACAGCAAATCAATAGGGTATTGAGTAATGCCAATGCTCAGCAATCAGGTATTACAACACCGAACCTATCATCTGTGTCTCTGAATACCTCATCTGTGCGTTTAGAGAACTTCCATTTTGTGGATGAGAACAATAATCAGGTCATTAATCGTAATGAAGAATGTAAGGTGATGTTTGATGTAGTAAATACTGGTAATTCTACCGTGCGTGATGTCACACCACAGATGGAAGTTGTAAATGGAGCTAAAGGACTCTTATTAGGTGGAGCCACTACAATAAGTTCTATTCCTGCTGGTGGAAGGGTGACATACTCAGTACCTGTTATAGCAAAGAAGGTAAAGAACGGTGAGGCAGTGTTCCAAGCTTATGCTACAGAGGCAAGTGGTGCTGTAACTGAAACCATAGAGTTCTCTCTGACAACACAGAAGTGAGAATATAATTGAGAATTGAGGATTGAGAATTAACCACCCAAGGCTGTTCTCAATCCTCATTTATTTAATTGACAATTGTAAATCTTCAATCCTCAATTTTTAATTTTCAATTTTAATAGTGCGTCTGCAGATAAACTACGTGGGTAGTGAGGTATTCTTCCACACCATGTTTGCCGTCAGCGCCACCGATACCTGATTTCTTTACACCAGCATGGAAACCTTGAATAGCTTCGAAGTGCCAACGGTTGATGTAAGTTTCTCCGAACTGCAATTCACGACAGATACGAGTGGCAATGTCGATGTCCTTCGTAAAGACTGAAGATGCCAAGCCATATTCTACATCATTGGCCCACTTGATCACTGTATCAATGTCTTCAAATTCAATGATTGGAAGTACAGGGCCGAATGTCTCTTCATGCACGATGTCGAAGTCTTGCTTCACATTGTCGAGCAGGGTAGGTGCGTAGAAATAACCCTTGTCGCCAATACGATGTCCACCGCACAGCAACTTAGCACCTTGCTTGATGGCATTCTCAACCTTTGCTGTTACACTCTCCAGAGCACGCTGCTCTACCAATGGCCCCATCTCTGCATCCTTCATCACGGCAGGATTGCCTACCTTTACATTCTGGAACTTCTCCAACAGCAAGGCTGTGAGCTTCTCCTTCACATCCTTATGTACATAGAGGCGTTCGGCATTGTTGCAGATTTGTCCATTGTTGCCAATGCGGCTCTCGAAGATAGCCTGTGCTGCCAGTTCTAAATCGGCATCTGGGAAGACGATGGCAGGAGCCTTTCCGCCCAATTCCAGTGACACCTTGGTGATGTTTGGCGCAGCTGCTTCCATAATCTTCTGGCCAGCACCAACACTTCCCGTAAGGCTCACGATACCAACTTTAGGACTGCTTGCCATAGCGTTACCAACTAATGAGCCCTTGCCAGTTACTACATTAAATACACCAGCAGGAAGACCAGTCTCGTGTACAATTTTGCAGAACTCAGTACAGTTCTCAGGTGTAAGTTGTGAAGGTTTCAAGACGATGGTACATCCAGCTATGAGGGCTGCACCCGCTTTACGTGCAATGAGGAAGAAAGGGAAATTCCACGGTAAGATACCTGCTGCAACACCGATAGGTTCCTTGAAAAGCATCATGGTTTCTCCTCGGTTGTCGCTTTGGATGATTTCACCCTCAATACGACGTGCGAACTCAGCCATGTAGTCGAAGTAGGTAGCAGTGACACCAACCTCTACACCTGCCAATGCTTGTGTCTTTCCTTGTTCACGTACCAGAATTTCCTGAAACTTGTCGAAGTTTGAACGAATACCATCTGCCATTTTATGCAGATACACAGCACGTTCAGCAGCAGGAATAGCTGCCCATGATGGTTGTGCTGCCTCTGCAGCATCAATCGCTTCCTGTACGTCTTCCAACGTGCCATCTGGCTGACGGCTTACAACTTCTTCTGTGGAAGGATTCAACACTTCAATCCATTTTCCAGAACGGCTTTCGCAGAACCGTCCGTTGATGTACATCTGTAAATCTTTCATGGTGTAATATATTAAAAATCTATTCGCTTGTAAAAATAGCAATAAATATGCATTTGTCAAAATATCGTTTTGAAATATTTTTTACATATAAATGTATTTTGTATACTTTTTTTCTTTATATTTGCATCGACAAGTAGGATGGCCAACATGAATACAATGGGAAGCATCTGCGATAAACTATAAATGTAACCTTGTTGAACTAAAAATGACTACTATGTCGAACATGTCAAATAATAGAGTTATAAAGAATACCAGATATTTCACTGTTTTGGTTGAGATTGTTGATATTCTCATTCTAAATTTATATACATGGCTTAGCATTGTGATGCTGTTCAACTTAAACAGAGAACATAAAGGTTTCTTCTTAGCCGTTAATTTAGCCTATATCCTCAGCGTGTCTTTGGCTCCTCCTAATACCTACAGGAAGCATATCAATAATATGACCATTTTGCGAAGAGCTACGGGCATTTGGCTTTTCTTCACACTCTTTTCTGTGCTTTTGTTATTGTTCTTGGATTTATCGAACATTAGTTATTGGTGGCAGGGTGTGCTTTATTTCGGCATTTATTTTGGTATTTTAGTTGCCGGACAGATTTTCATTCATTCCATATTACGAAAGCTTCGTAAGCAGACACTTTATTCTACCTCGGTATTCTTAGGTAATTCATCAGCTTTGGAACGTCTTTATGTGGAAATGGGAACAGATCCTGCACAGAGTTATTTAGTGAAAGGTTATTTTGCCAACAAACCTTCTGATACTTTCCCCGAACAGGTACCATATTTAGGTCGTTTGGAAGAAGCTCGTGAATGGTTGGATGCCAATGATATAGATGAGATTTATTGCTGCCTTCCTCCTGAACAATCAAATTTCGTAAATAAGGCCATAGATTATTGTGATAATAATGTTAAGCAATTTTATGCCGTTCCTGTGGTGCTTAATACAACCAAACGACAGATGGGAACTGTGCAGATGGGTGATATGCCCATTATGGCATTACGGTTTATGCCACTCACATTGTGGAGCAATCGCTTGAAGAAACGTTTGTTCGACCTTATTGTTTCTTTTTTGGTATTGCTTTTGGTTATGCCTTGGGTCACTGCAATAGTAGCTATCATCATGAAACTTACCATGCCTGGTCCTATTTTCTTCCGTCAGATGCGTACAGGTCTCGATGGTAAGGAGTTTGAGTGCCTAAAATTTCGAAGCATGAAGGTCAATGCTGAAGCTGACTCAGTTCAGGCAACAAAGAACGATCCTCGTAAGACGAAATTTGGTAATATCATGCGTCATTACAACATTGATGAACTGCCACAGTTTTGGAATGTTTTCAAAGGTGATATGAGTGTAGTAGGACCACGTCCGCATATGGTGAAGCAGACTGATGAATATTCGGCCTTGATTCCAAAATATATGGTGCGTCATTTTGCTAAGCCAGGCATAACTGGTTGGGCACAAGTGACAGGTTTCCGTGGTGAGACTAGTGAACTCTGGCAGATGGAAGGTCGTGTTAAGAAAGACATTTGGTACATTGAGCATTGGAGTATCTGGTTAGATATCAAGATTATGTGGCTCACCATTAAAAATGTTTTAGTAGGTGATAAGAATGCTTATTAAATTAAGAATTGAAAATTGAGAATTAAATAATAAAGGCTGCAATTAATCACTGCAGCCTTTTCCATTTTTTGAGAAAACCTATTAATATTTAAATCTCAATTCTCAATGTTCAATTTTATTATAAGCTTCTAGTGCCTTTGCCAGCACTACTAGTGCACGTTGCAGATCTTCTTTTTTCAAAGTATAGCTGATGCGCACCTCATTCTTTCCAGCCCCAGGAGTAGTGTAGAAGCCAGAAGCAGGAGCCATGAATACGGTTTGTCCTTCATAGTTGAAATCTGTAAGACACCATTCGCAGAACTTGTCGCTGTCATCAACAGGAAGCTTTGCTACAGTATAAAAAGCACCCATAGGGATAGGAGAGTAAACTCCAGGAATGCGGTTCAGGCCATCTATCAAACACTTACGTCGCTCTACATATTCATCATATGTGTCGCGTAGATACTCTTCTGCTACATCAATTGAAGCTTCTGCAGCAATCTGGCCAACCAAAGGAGGACTTAGACGTGCTTGACAGAATTTCATCACAGCCTTTCGTACTTCCTCATTCTTGGTAATCAATGCACCGATGCGGATACCACACTCAGAATACCTTTTAGATACAGAGTCTATCAGCACAACGTTTTGCTCAATGCCTTCCAGATGGCAGGCAGAGATATAAGGTGAACCTGTATAGATGAATTCACGATACACTTCATCAGAAAAGAGGAAAAGGTCATACTTCTTCACCAAGTCTCGTATCTGATTCATCTCACGACGTGTATAGAGGTAGCCCGTAGGGTTATTGGGGTTGCATATCAAGATAGCACGTGTACGCTCATTGATAAGGTTTTCAAACTTCTCTACTTTTGGCAAAGAGAAACCTTCTTCAATGGTAGTGGCAATGGTGCGAATCTTGGCACCAGCGGAAATGGCAAAGGCCATATAGTTGGCATATGCAGGTTCTGGTACGATGATTTCGTCACCAGGGTTCAGACAAGAGAGGAATGCAAAGAGCACAGCCTCAGAGCCTCCAGAGGTGATAATGATGTCATCGGCAGTTACATTGATATTATATTTGGCATAGTAACCAACCATCTTCTCGCGTAGTGTGCGGAAACCGGCACTCGGGCTATATTCCAAGATCTTGCGGTCAATGTTGCGAATGGCCTCAATAGCGCATTCTGGTGTAGGCAGATCGGGCTGTCCGATGTTCAGGTGAAAGACATGGATACCTCTTTGCTTGGCAGCGTCAGAGAGTGGAGCCAACTTACGGATAGGGGAAGCAGGCATCTCAATTCCTCGTATGGAAATCTGTGGCATTTCTTCTGTTTGTTAAGTTTTGCTTGCAAAGATAGTGCAAATTTCTTCATTTATCACATAAAAAGAATAAAATAAAAAGCAGGAAGACAATAAGTTTTGCAGAAAAGGCTGTATCTTTGCTGAAAAGACACTAAATTTTAACTTTATGAATATTAAACATCTACTTTGGACATTGCCCGCTTTGTTGATGATAGCTTGTAACCAAGTACCAGTCTTGGAGCATAAAGCTGTTTTTGAAGATTTCATTTACGAGGGAAATGACGTGTATTACCAGCAACATCCGTTGCAGGCCGATGATGAGTTCTATAACCCCATTCTGCCAGGTTGGTATTCAGATCCCAGCATCTGTGCTGATGGTAAAGGTAACTATTTCATGGTAACTTCTACCTTTGGCTATTATCCTGGTGTTCCGCTTTTCCATAGCACAGATATGGTCAATTGGCAACAGGTGGGACATATTCTTACGCGTCCAGAGCAACTGCCATTGGAACATAATTCAGTGAGCACTGGTGGTATCTTTGCAGCTTCTCTTTTCTATAATAAGTACAATGACACCTATTATATGATAACTACCAACATGGGGCGTATGATGCGTGGTCTGCAGGGAAACTTCATCGTGAAGAGCAAAGACCCGTTAAGTGGTGAATGGTCAGATCCTATCTGGCTGGATGATATGGGGGGCATTGACCCATCACTTTTCTTCGACGATGATGGCAAAGCCTACGTGGTGCATTGTGGCATGACACTCAATCCGCCTTATCCTGGGTGTAACCAGATAATTATGCATGAGTATGACTTGGAAAACGATAAGGTCATCGTAGAAAGTGCCACCGTGTTGGCTGAGGGTGGAGCATTTCCAGAGAACAAGCCCATTGCTTTGGAGGGACCACATCTTTATAAATGGAATGGTAAATACTATCTGATGTGTGCTGAGGGTGGTACCGAATTGGGGCATTCAGAAGTTATCTTCCGTAGTGATGACCTTCATGGTAAGTTCGTGGCTTGGGAGAAGAATCCGATCCTTACGCAGCGCACACTAGGCAATCGTCAAGATGGCGTATACTGTACGGGTCATGCCGATATCGTACAAGACCCACAGGGTAATTGGTGGTCTGTGTTTCTCGGCACTCGCCGTATAGATGGTGAGATGGAGAACTTGGGTCGTGAGACGTTTATGATGCCTGTGTGCTGGAGCGATGATGGATGGCCTTACATGACTCAGGGTAACGATCAGGTGCCTCTAATTTTGAAGATGCTAGGTGTCAAACGTAATGAACAGGTGACCTTCGGAAACTTCTCCATAAGTGATGATTTTACCTCTGCTAAGTTGGCTGATTATTGGGTGACTGCCCGTGATGCCGCTACCGACAAGTATTCACTCTCCGAGTTGCCAGGTACCTTGGTGTTGAACTGTAATACGATGACACTCTGTAACAACCAAGGTTCTGCAGCCTATGTTGGCCGTCGTTTACAGCACCATCAGTTCCGTGCCACAACACGTATGTATTTCCAGCCAGAGGCGGGAGAATGGGCAGGTATGGTATTGCTTAAGAATGAGAGCTTGCAATACTACCTTGCTGTGGGTACAGAAGGCATTCAGGTACAGAAGATAGGAGAAAACGATGTGTATGAAGTGCTGGCTTCCGCACCTCTTACTGGCAAGAAAGATGTTACGTTGTGTATAGAGGGAACCAACAAGGGAAAGACATTCGATTTCTCTTATTCTACCGATGGTGGCCACACTTGGAACATTCTACTTGCTGGTGCTGATGCCGACTATCTGGCTACGCACTATAGTAGCAATGGCTCCAGCAGCTTTACTGGGACTACAATTGGTATGTATGCAGTGAAACGTTGAAGTTGAATGGATAAATCTTTCATGATAATTAAGAATGTAATATGATTAAAATTTTCATTAGATCGTTGATGGTGGGAATGGCTGTTGTGAGCTTAGGTATCACAACGGCTGCATCACAACAGCCGCAGGCTTATCTTCAGGTAGAAGACCTTCCTGACATACTCTCTTTTCTTCCACCTCCCCCAGAAGAAGGTTCACCAACTTTCGAGGCAGATAAAGCCATCCATGCTTGGGCACTTAGTCAGAGGCAGGGCGAGCGTGCTCAGAGAGCCATTCGCGAAGGAACAACTAATGTGGATAGTATGGCGCTTTGTTTTAGTGGAGCTTTCGGTAAGAAGCTTTCCAGAGAAACTACACCTCTTACGATGTATTTGTTAGAGCGTAGCATTCGGACATTTCGTTTGGCAGCTACTAAGCCTAAGAATGCCTATTTGCGCAAACGTCCCTTTGTCTATTTCAACGAAGGTACACTGATTCCAGAGTATGAGGAAGAGGAAAGAAATACAGGCTCCTATCCTTCGGGACACACCACACGTGGTTGGGGGATGGCACTTGTGTTAGCTCAGCTTAATCCAGATAGACAGGATACACTCATGGCCTGTGGATATGAATGGGGGCAGAGCCGTGTCATTGCTAATTATCATTGGCAGAGTGACGTAGATGCTTCTCGACTGATGACTTCTGCTACTTTTGCCAGACTCCAGGCTTGTGAAGAATATCGAAAAGATTTGGCTGCAGCAATGGAAGAACTTTACGCACCTGAAAAGCCAGCACGTGAGAGTGATGAACAACTCTTGAGAAATTGGATCAAGACCATTGCCTCTGATGAGTTTGGCGGACGTAAGCCAATGACTGCATACGAGGATAAAACGGTAAGTTATTTGGCTGAACAATTGGAGGAACTGGGGTTGGAGCCTGCCTTCGATGGCAGTTGGTTCCAACCGTTTGAGATGATAGCTGTCACAGCTAAGCCATTAGGCAGTAAACTTACTGTGAGAGGAAAAAAGAAGGCAGAGTTACGGTATCCTAATGATTTGGTGGTATGGACCGCTCGTGCCACGGATAAGGTTGTACTCCCTAAGGCAGAGTATGTTTTCTGTGGTTTCGGCATTCATGCGCCTGAGTATGGCTGGGATGATTATGCAGGTATCGATGTGAAAGGTAAAATTGTCATAGCTATGGTGAATGATCCTGGTTATTATGATAATACACTTTTCCGTGGGCTCAATATGACCTATTATGGCAGGTGGCTCTATAAGTTTGAGGAGGCTCTTCGCCAAGGGGCTGCTGGTTGTCTGGTGCTACACAACACAGAAGCCGCAAGCTATGGCTGGCACGTGTGTGTGAATGGTCATATGGAGGATAATCTTGCTCTTTATGACCCTGCTACCCACAATGCTAATGAACTGGCCTTGAAAGGTTGGCTCCACGAAGATGGCGCACGTAAGCTTTTTGCAGCTGCGGGCATGGATATGAATGCCGCTGTTGAGGCTGCTAAGAAGCCTGGTTTTAAGTCATTCTCTCTCAAGGTCAAAGGAGATATCAAGATGGCAGTCTCTTACGATCTTCAGCAGACGCGTAATGTAGGTGCTATCCTTCGTGGAACGGACCAGAAGGATGAGGTGGTGGTCCTAAATGCCCATTGGGATCATCTGGGAATCGGCTTGCCTGACGAGCATGGAGACTCTATATACAATGGTGCTGCAGACAATGCATCAGGTATGGCAGGAGCACTGTTGGCTGCTAAAAAGTTTAAAGAACAACCACAAGCACCTCGTCGCAGTGTGCTTTTCCTCTTCCCCTCATCCGAAGAAAGCGGCCTTTTCGGTTCAGAGTACTACTGCAATCATCCAGTCGTGCCTATGGACAAAACAACAGCCTGTCTGAATTTTGAGAGTATTGGTCCTGCCGAACTTACCAGAGATATAGTTATCTTGGGTGGAGGAGAAAGTGACCTTGATCGATATTATGAGGCTGCTGCAGCTGCTCAAGGCAGGTATATCTTCTATGATGACGACAATTCTGATGGCTGGTTCTTCCGTTCCGACCATTATAATTTCGTGAAGAAAGGTGTGCCTGCTGTGGTGGTGGAGAATGGTTTGCACCCTGTGGATTTGGGACGTCCAAACAAGTACCCTATGCCTGTATGGTATCACAAACCTTCTGATGAATATCGGAATGATTGGGATTTGAGTGGCACATTGTCCAACGTGAACTTGATTTTCAGCGTGGGCCTTTCTCTGTCTAATGCTGAGGAGTTATTAGGCAGGGAATGAGACAACGTGCCCGTGACAGATGGCATAGAGTTGTGTGAGACCAAAAAAGGGGAACATCTTGCGATGCTCCCCTTTTATTATTGCGCTTTACAATTACTTTACAAAGTCGGAAGTGTTCAGGAAGAGAGCACTCTGCTCCAGACGATCGAACTGCTTGCCGCTGTTCGTATCCTCAATCTCGATAAAGAAGTACTTGCGACCATTAGCATAGAACTTTTCAAAAATGTTCTTGAAGTTCATAGCACCTGATGCACCCAATACCATGAAGTCCTTGATATGCAACATGTGGATACGGTCTGCACGTCTGGTCAGCCATTCTACAGGATCCTGCTGGCCCATCACAGTCCAATATACATCAAGCTCGAAGATCACGTTGGCAGGGTCAGTGTTGTCCATATATACATCCTCGATGATCTTGGCATCTTGACCTAAAGCCATGCCTGCGAAGAGATCGCCCAAAACAGCAGCAGTGCTATTTTCAGTCACCTTGGCCATTTCCATGTTGTGGTTGTGATAACCGAACTGGATGCCACCTGTTGCTTTCACTGTTTCACCAGATACATTGAGCAGGTTGGCGAAATCCTTTGCAAATTCAATGTTAGTAACACGCATTGGAGGCATCATCGGCTGAACCAGATACTCGCAGCCCAACTTAGCGTGATCTTCTGCCACAGGCTTCCAGAATTCCTTGATGTCATTTACCATATCCTTGAATGCCTTTGGCTTTGGAGCAGGAGCACCTGGACGAGCGAACAGACCAGCCATCATGACATCTGGAGTCACATGAGAACTCACAATCTTCAGGTCAGCAGCATCGGCCTTCTGCTTGAATTCTTCCATGCTAAGTCCAAACACTTTGTGGTCAGTTGCACTATAACCAGCTAATTCCAGATTCTTGATGCCCATCTTGCGGATGCGCTCCAAGTTGGCACTAAGGTCGCCTTGCGTGAGTTCCGGACCTAATGTGTAGGTTTGCAAGCCCAGTCCCTTATTGGTGTTGATCACTGGCTCTGCAGGAACAGCCTCCTTGGTTTGGCAGGCTGCCAGGGCACCCAATGAAAGCATAGATGCGCCCTTTAAGAAATTTCTTCTATTCATAAATCAATTATTAAAAATGTTGGTTTAAGTCATTAAAACTGTGCAAAAGTAGTGACTATTTTTCAATTCATGCCATAGATTGATGAAAAACTTTTGGCAAGCGACCTTTCATTTGAACAGTCTTGGCGCAAAGTCATGCAAGTTGTTGCGCCAGGTGTGCCAGCTGTGTCCGCCAGGAGCCTCAGTGAACTCATACTTGATACCAGCCTCATCATAGAGCTTCAATGTCTCCTTGCAGTTATTGTATGCGATGTCCTCAGGACCACCTTGCGTAAACAACACAATCTTGTAGTTGTTCAGTTGCTGCACTATCTGCTTCAGGTGAGCACGTTCCATCTCATACTTCTCTGTGTTGCCAGGAGCGTAGCTGCTGCTCAGCACGATCATGTACTTGAATCTTTCAGGATGATAAGTCACCGTTTCCATCGTCTCCATTCCACCCATAGAGAGGCCTGCCATTGCCGTATGGTCTGGATCTGTCAACACTCGATAATTCTCTTCCACATAAGGCATGATGCTTGTGATCATGTCGTCTGCGAAGATAGGCACCTCGTCTTGTACATTGCCACTTGGTGTGTCGATGCTGCCGTTAGGCATTACCACTACCATTGGCACGATCTTGCCTTCAGCCAGTAGGTTATCCAGGATCAATCCAGCGGCACCTACACCAGGCCAACTATTGTCTGTATCACCTCCACCATGTACCAGATAAAGCACTGGCAGCTTGTCGGCACTCTTCTCATAGCCAGCTGGTGTCCAAACGTGCATACGGCGCATCTCGTTCAGTGTCTTAGAAAAATAGTAGCGCTGTGCTATCGCCCCATGAGGCACGTTCTTCATGGCAAAGAACTCGTTGCCTGTGGGTTGCACCTTGGCTACGGCACGGGTTTCACCTTGAATCTCGCCACCCTTGGGGTCGAAGGTGTTCACACCGTCCACCACGAAGTTGTAGCGATAGTTGCCTGGAGCCACATTGGGCAGGGTGGCTGACCATACGCCATTCTCAGCTTTCACGAATTGTACGCCACGAGCATTGATGTCACCACTCATGGTCACTGTCTCAGCATTAGGGGCATAGATACTGAATGTTACTTTATCCCCGTTTACACGCACTGACTGCAGCGTGTCGTTTGGGGTAGGGGTTCTGCGGAATTGTGCAGAGGCTGCCGTTGCTATGCAGAGGGCAGCCAGAAATAGAAAGTTCCTTTTCATTGTTATAAAATGTTAGTTATCGTTTTTTCAATTGTCTCCTTTCGTTGATACTGCAAAGATAGTACTTACTTTGCATTTCTGCAAACATAGTGATGCTCTTCATGAGCGAAAGTAGCTTACCTTACGGCTATCCACGCCTTACCTTACGGGTAACCTTACCTTTGGTTACGCTCCCCATTTTTGCGCTTACGCACAGAAAAATTTGTTCTTGTGCACACCAACAAATTTTTTCTAACTAGGAAAATATTTTTTCCTAACTAGAGAGATAAAATACAGCTAAATATCACTTCAAAGATTTATTTAAACATTTTTTGTATCTTTGCACCTGAATAAAAGAAGAATTGCCTAACTATGATGAAAAAATCTATTTTCCTCCTTATGCTGTTATCAGCTATTTGCTGTGCACAGGCACAGGTGAATGTACAGCTACATCGTGATTTTGGTCGTACTTTATACTCTGATCAGGAGCATGAGCGACCCCAGGTGACTACAACTGTTGAAGTGCTGAAACCCGACCGCTGGGGTACTACCTATTTCTTTGTCGATATGGATTATCTTTCTGACGGTGTGTCTGGGGTGTTCATGAAGTTTACGCGCGACTTTACCTTGGCCCGTTTATCTGCTAATTCCGCGCTGGTTACCCATTGGGAATATAATGGAGGCATGCAGAGCATCAAGAGTAATTTTTATGGTAATCGTTTCCAGCATTCATTGGTAGGAGGCTTAGGTTGGACTTGGCACAGCAACGACTTTGCTAAGACTTACTTAGTGAATTTGGGCTATCGACAGCATTTCAAGGACCATACGCACGAGGGCTTTGCAGGCTTTCATGCCAATCAGGTTTGGAAGATAGATTTTGGCCATAGGCGTTTCACCTTCAATGGTTTCTCAGAGATTTGGTATAATAAGACACCAATGGGTAAAATCAGTTTTCTGACTGAACCTCAGTTCTGGATAAACCTAAACACGTTGAAGGGTATGGAAGGGGTAAACCTAAGTCTTGGTGCAGAAGTGGAGATATCAAATAATTTCATTTATGCCAACTGGTTGTATAATCCTATGCTGAATCATCAAACCTTCTATATGAATCCCACGCTGGCCATGAAGTGGACGTTCTAAGAATAAAATCCCCAAGTCACAAGACCTGGGGATTTTTGTTGCTTAGCGCTTGTCCTGCCCACTGAAGTTGATCCACTCTAAATGTTTCTCGTAGATTATTTGGCAGGTTCGGGCATTCTTTGTACTTTCGTATTCAAAATAAAAAACTGAAGAATATGAAGAAAACTGTTTTATTACTATTGGCACAGGTATTTGCTGTGGCAATCAGTGCACAAGAGATGGCGAATACCCGTAGGGCACGTATCGTTTCTCCTGAAATCACAGCCGACAGCATCACCTTCCGTATGAGGGCCGATTATGCTACCACCGTTTCGTTGACTGGTTCTTGGCAAGACAGGGGGGAAGGTCCTATCGCCATGCAACGAGACAATAACCTGGTTTGGAGTGTCAGAATACCTGTTTTGCAACCAGATCTGTATTACTACACTTTCAATGTGGATGGTACGTCTGTTTGCGACCCTGCCAATCCGTCTTTGAATCGTGATGGAGCCACCTATCGCAACATTTTTATTATCGACGGACCTTACTCAGCCGATTTCAAGAAAGCTGCTGTGAGAGGTAATGTGTCTGCTGTGTGGTATGATTCTCCCACCATTGGAGCTCAGCGCAAAATGATGGTCTATACTCCTGCAGGTTATGAGAAAAACACTAAGACCCGTTACCCTGTGCTTTACCTGCTGCATGGAGGTGGTGGCGATGAAGAGGCTTGGTCGTCTATGGGTAGGGCTACTCAGATAATGGACAATCTCATTGCTCAGGGTAAAGCCGTACCTATGATTGTGGTTATGCCCAATGGCAATGCCAACCAGCGTTGTGCGACTATCAACGACATCCCTGGTGAGGCTTCCTCAATCCTCAATAACGATATGCAGTCAGACCTATATGTTACCAGTCTGATTAAGGACATTATCCCTTACATAGACAGCCACTATCGTACCATCGCCAAGAAAGATGGACGAGCCATTTCTGGTCTGTCAATGGGTGGCGGACATACCATCCGAACCAACTATCTTTTCCCAGGCCATTTTGCCTACATCTGCCCGCAGAGCACAGGTGCCCATCCACACAATCAGAAGAATAGTGCCTATGCCTTTGATGAGAATACCTTATCCAACTATCTGGAAGGCATCAAGAAGGCAGGCTATAAGTTGTTCTGGCTGGGATGTGGCGATGCAGACCCATGGTTCTCTGAAGCACAAGAGTTTGATCGTCTGCTTACTCAACATGGTATGCCTCATACATTCTACGTGACAGGTGGAGGGCATGAGTGGAAAAACTGGCGACACTACCTTGATACCTTTGCGCCTCTGCTTTTCAGATAATGTATAATTCATCCAATCGAAATATAAAAAACTACATGATATGAAAAAAACAATCTTATCCATTCTGACATTCACCTTTGTTGCAGTTGTCTGTGCACAAGACAATCCGCTGTGGATGCGCTATAGCGCCATCTCACCCGATGGTAGCACCATAGCCTTCAGTTATCAGGGCGACCTCTTTACTGTACCTGCGAGCGGGGGTAATGCCAAACAGCTTACTACTAACTCGGCTTATGATGCGCAGCCAGTGTGGAGTCCCGATGGACAGCAGATAGCTTTCGCTTCAGCTCGTGAGGGTAGCATCGACGTGTACCTTATCAGTAAAGAGGGTGGGGCGCCCACCCGACTCACCACCCATAGTGGCAGTGAGATTCCATTGGGTTTCCTCGACAATGAAACCGTGCTACTGCAATGCAACATACTGCCTACGGCTCAGAGTGCTTTCTTCAGTCAGCGCATGCCTCAGGTATATAAGGTAAGCACCAAAGGTGGACGTATGCGCCTCTTCACCTCTGTGACGATGGACAATCTGAGCGTCTTTCCAGACGGGCGCATCCTCTACCACGATCGCAAGGGTATGGAGGATACTTGGCGTAAACATCAGACCTCGGCTGTGGTGCGTGATGTGTGGCTCAAGACAGCTGATGATCACTTTACCAAACTCACTGACTCACGGGCAGAGAATCGCAATCCAGTATGGGCAGCTGATGGACAGAGTTTCTACTATCTGAATGAAGCCAGTGGGACGATGAACGTGTATAAGAAGAACATCGACGGCTCAGGCACACAGCAGCTCACCACGTTGAAAGATCACCCTGTGCGCTTCCTCAGCGTGAGTCAGAACGGTGTACTTTGCTTTGGCTATAATGGCGAGATCTATACTATGCGTGAGGGCAGTGCACCTCAGAAAGTGAACATCCGCATCGTGAAAGACAGCAGTGATCGTGATGTGGTGAAGCAGGTGCAGCGCAGCGGAGCTACAGAAATAGCCGTGAGTCCAGAAGGTAAGGAAGTAGCCTTTATCCTGCACGGAGATGTGTATGTCACCAGCGTGGAATATGCCACCACCAAGCAAATTACCGATACCCCAGAGCAAGAGCGTAACATCGATTTCTCACCCGATGGACGTAGTCTGGTCTATTCGGCTGAACGCGATGGTTTCTGGCAGATTTATCAGAGCAGCATCGTGAAGAAGGAAGACAAGCTTTTCACTTACGCTACAGATATTAAGGAGGAGAAATTGACCAATAGTCGTGTGACTTCCTTCCTACCCAAATATAGTCCTGACGGAAAGGAAGTGGCTTTTTTGGAAAACCGCACCACGCTGCGTGTGCTCAATCTGGCCAGCAAGCAGGTGCGTACAGTGATGGATGGCAAATTTGAATACAGCTATTCAGATGGTGACCAGTGGTTCCAGTGGAGCCCAGACAGCAAATGGTTGCTCTCCAATTACATTGGCTATGGTGGTTGGAACAATAAGGATGTGGCCCTTATCAAAGCCGATGGTACAGAGATTCACAATGTGACACAGAGTGGTTACAACGATGTGAATGCCAAGTGGGTGCTGGGTGGTAAGGCCATCATCTTTGGCAGCGATCGGGCAGGCTATCGCAGTCACGGAAGCTGGGGAGCTGAGGACGATATCTACATCATGTTCTTCGACCTCGATGCTTATGAGCAGTTCCGTATGAACAAGGAAGAGACAGCCCTCTTTGAAGAGGCAGAGAAAGACCAGCAGAAGCAGAAGGAAGAGGCTGAGAAGAAAGCTGCTGAAGCCAAGAAAGGAAAGGCTGCTACCATTGATGACAAAAAGAAGGATGTGGAACCTTTGGTGTTCGACTTGGACAACTGTCGCGATCGTGTGGTGCGTCTCACTGTCAATTCATCCAATCTGGGTGATGCATTGCTCACCCCCAAAGGCGACAAGCTCTACTATACAGCTCGCTTCGAAGGTTCACCCGACCTCTGGATGCACGACCTGAAAGAGGGTAGTACCTCTATCGTTCTGAAAGGTGTAGGTGGCGGAGAGTTGATGACAGACAAGGACTTCAAGCAGGTGTATGCCCTTTCAGGAGGTACCATCAAGCAGATTGATGTGGAGAAGAAGAGTACCAAGAACATCAGCTATGAGGCTACGTTCAATTATCGTGCCTCTGAAGAGCGTGACTATATCTTCAGTCATGTGTGGCAGCAGGTGCAGGATAAGTTCTACCTGCCCGACCTGCATGGAGTGGATTGGGAAGGTCTGAAGCAGAACTACAGTCGTTTCCTGCCTTACATCAACAACAACTATGACTATGCAGAGATGATGAGCGAGTTGTTGGGTGAGTTGAACGCTTCGCACACAGGTATGCGCTACTATGCTCCTTCAGGTCGATTGGCAACAGCCAACTTAGGCGTGTTCATAGATGATACCTATCAGGGTGACGGACTAAAGATTTCTGAGGTGATCGCTAAGGGGCCTTTTGCAGTGAAGAAGACGGGTGTGGTAGCTGGCAGCATTATCGAGCAGATTGACGGAACTCCCATTACTAAGGATATGGATTACTATCCTCTTTTGGAGAATAAGGCTGGCAAGCAGGTACGCGTAAGTGTACTCAATCCTGACGGTAAACGCTTTGAAGTAACAGTAAAAGCTATCACTACTGCACAACGCACCGATTTGTTATACGACCGTTGGGTGGAACGTAATAAGCAGAAGGTGAAGGAACTCTCTGACGGTAAGATTGCCTATGTGCATGTGAAGGCTATGGATAGCCCCAGCTTCCGCACCGTATATCGTGACCTGCTGAGTGATGAGAACCGTCAGAAGCAAGCTGCTGTGGTGGACGAGCGTCACAACGGTGGTGGTTGGCTGCACGACGATCTCTGCACCCTTTTGGCAGGAGAGCAGTACCAGAGCTTCATGCCTCGTGGACAGTACATTGGCTACGATCCATACAACAAGTGGGTGAAACCCAGCTGTGTGCTGATGTGCGAGGATGATTACAGTAATGGCCACGGCTTCCCTTGGGTATATAAGACACTGGGTATAGGTAAGTTGGTGGGTACTCCTGTGGCTGGTACAATGACAGCCGTATGGTGGGAGTATGTGATCGACCAGACCTTGATGTTTGGTATTCCAGAGGTAGGTTGTATGGATATGCAGGGTCGCTATCAGGAGAACCTACAGTTGGAGCCTGATATCGCCGTCTATAACACCCCTGAGGAGATGCTTCGTGGTGAAGACAAGCAGTTGGAAGCTGCTGTTCGTGAAATGCTGCGCCAAACGACTTCTTCGAATTAAGGAACTATATTGAAGAGATTTCTTTTAATAGTGCGGGTTCATATTGAATCCGCATTTTTTTTCTCTTTTTCTGAAATAGAGATTAAACTTTTTCTTAAATTAGCAGTCTAATAACCAGATAAACTACTAAAACCCTAATGATTATGAAGAAAAAACTTTTAGCAATGGGAGCCTTCCTGTGCATGACGATGGCAGGAATGGCGCAGATGCCTCAAGGGGCAGGTCAGAGACCAGGTGGAGCAGGACAGCGTCCGCAGGCACCACAGATCTCAGAAGAGCAAAAAGCAGAGATGATTCAGACGCGTGTGAATGAAGTTTCTGAAGACGCAGGCGGACTGGATGCTGCTACACAGGGTAAGGTGAAAGATCTTTATACGCAGTATTTCGACGTGCTGAGCAGGGGTAAACCAAGTTTGCCTTCAACAGGTGGCGGAGGAACTGCTGCTGGTGGTCGCGCAGGTGCCATCCCTTCTGGTGGAGCCGGAGGTGGTGGTGGTGAAATGGGCGGCGGCGGAGGTGGCGGCGCCATGATGGGTGGCGGCGGCATGCGAGGCGGCATGGGCGGAGGTGGCAACAGCGACATGCTGGAGCGCATCCGTACGCAGATCAAGGAATACAACGATGCCAAGAAGGCTTTTGATAATGGCCTGAAGGAGATGATGACCAAAGACCAGTTTAAGGCTTATCAGAAGGGCGACAAGGTTCGTGAAAAAGAACGTGAAAAGGCTCGTGCCAACCAGCGTCCTGCAGGAATGGGTGGTGGTATGCCTGGAGCAGGCGCAGGCCCTGGTCGCTGATTCGATAGTTGAGTCCAACCATTTCCCCTCCCTCTTTTCAGGGAGGGTTTTTTGTTTTCTGATATTCAAGTCTTACCTTAATTAAATCTACCACTTTTCCTCTGGCTTTAAATGACGCTCCGTCCTTCGGGCATCCCTTTTTAAGAGAGGGAGTTTCATACTCTCCCCCCCTAACAAAGGGGAGTACCCCATACATGGGAGTGAAGTGTAGGAGATATTATCCCCAAAAAACCTTAATTTGTTGTGAAGTTAGAATAGTTGTATTATTTTTGCGCCCAAGATGAAGTTGAGTAGGAAAAGACATATTGCTTCTTGGCTATTATTGGCCGTCTTCGTGCCCATGCTGATGCTCTCGTCACTGCATGTTCATGAGATATTAGAAGCTGTGGGGGTAGAGTGTGTGGAGTGTGTTACACATACCCCTCATGCAGGGCATTTCTCAGGTAGCACGCTGCATGTAGATACCTGCGTACTTTGTCAGTTCCTGGCCATTTCTTTCTTGGCAGTAGCAATGCTTGCTGTGCTGCCTTTCCAGCGCTTGATCGCATATTTATCTACTACTTCTGTCCACAGGGTCACTCCCGATGTCTGTGGATTTAACTCTGTACGTGCCCCTCCGTTTGTGTTTTGAATATCTTTTAGATGAGGACATAGTTCTAACTATGCCCTTAAATTTCTTTTTCAAAACATTTTTAAACGACTTAGTATGAAACAATTATATCTATTGTTGTCATTCCTGTGCTTATGCTTGGGAGTGACAGCCAATCCACCAGTGGACAAAGCTTCACTGCGAGGAAAAATCACAGACGCTGTAGATGGAAACAGCGTGATAGGTGCAAGTATTTATTTTCCTACGCTGAGAGTAGGCACAGTGACCAATCAAGAAGGACTTTATTCCATAAGCAATCTGCCAGCAGTAAAAACCACTATACAGGTGAGCTATGTGGGCCATCAGACCATCATCCAAGAGGTGGATTTGCGTACGATAAGCACCCTGGACTTTGTAATGCATGAGAATAACGCTATGCTGGGCGAAGTGGTGATCACTGGCCTCACAGGTAGCGCTTTGGCTCAGAAATCGCCTACACCTGTCTCTGTCGTGGATACCCGCTTCTTGCAGGAAACCTCCTCTACCAATATCATCGACGCCATCGCCCGTGAACCAGGGGTATCGCAGATTACCACAGGCAGCGGCATTTCCAAACCCGTGATCCGAGGATTGGGTTACAACCGCATCGTGGTGGTAAACGATGGGGTGCGTCAAGAAGGGCAGCAGTGGGGCGATGAACACGGCATCGAGGTCGATGGGCAATCCGTTGGCTCAGTAGAAATCCTCAAGGGACCAGCCAGCCTGATGTATGGCTCCGATGCATTGGCAGGTGTACTTATCCTGCACGATGAAGCCCTGCTGCCACTTGGACACATGCATGCCAACATAGAGTCGGGTTACCAGACCAACAATGGTCTGTTCGACTACACGCTCAACTTTGCAGGCAATAAAAATAATGTAGTGTGGGATCTGCGCTGGAGTCAGAAATTGGCTCATGCCTATAAGAACAAGTACGATGGTTACGTCTATGGCTCACAGTTTCGTGAACGTGCCCTCTCTGGTATGTTGGGTCTGAACAGACGCTGGGGCTTCTCACACCTTAAGCTGTCGGCTTATCACATCACTCCAGGCATCATAGAGGGTGAGCGTGATAAATCTGGCGCTTTCGTGAAGCCCGTCTTCGTTGATGGTGAGGAAGACGAGGTGCTGGCTACCTCACACGACTTCCATTCCTATGCCCATCCTATGCCTTATCAGCAGGTATACCATTATAAGGCAGTATCAGAAAATTCCTTCGTGCTGGGTGATGGAACCCTTAAAGCTGTGGTAGGCTTCCAGCAGAATCGTCGTCAGGAATATGAAGAAATTGAGACGCCAGATGAGGCAGCCCTTAATCTGCGACTGAATACGTTGAACTACGACGTGCACTATCTTTCGCCCGAGTCGAATGGATGGAAATGGGCAGCAGGTCTTTCAGGCATGTGGCAGCGCTCCGAGAATTTAGGAGAAGAATTCCTGATTCCCGATTATCGCTTGTTCGACATAGGCGCCTTTACATCCCTCACTCGCAACTTCCAGCACTTCACGCTGAGCGGAGGCTTGCGCTATGATGTGCGACGTCTGCACAGCTATGCCCTGATAGAAGAAGGTAAGCAGCGCTTCGAGGATTTTACACGTAATTTTAGCGGACTCACAGGTAGCTTGGGAGCTATCTATAACTTTGCTGATGGACTGAACCTGCGTGTGAACCTCTCTCGTGGCTTTCGTGCGCCCAACATCAGCGAGCTGGGGGCCAACGGTGTGCATGAGGGTACTTTCCGTTATGAGATAGGCAACCATCATCTGAAGCCTGAATACAGTTGGCAGGGCGACTTGGGCTTGGATTATTCCTCCGAGATTTTCTCTGCCCAACTCTCCCTTTTCGCCAACCACATAGACAACTATATCTTTCTGGAGAAACTGACAGATGCCCAAGGTCGCGAAGTCATCATCGACGATGAGGCAGCCTATCAGAATCGGGGAGGTGATGCCCGCTTGTGGGGTGGGGAAATGCTGGTGGATATTCACCTCATCGAGCAGTTACACTTCCAAAATACCTTCTCGTATGTGAATGCCCATCGCCTGCATCAATCAGGCGATGCCAAGTACCTGCCTATGACGCCAGCCCCACGCTGGACATCCGACTTACGTTACGACATCATTCGTGACGGTAAGACGCTGAACAACCTCTACGTGTCTTTAGGGATAGAGTACAACCTCCGTCAGAACCATTTCTATGGGATAGGAGGCACAGAGACTGCAACCCCTGCCTACACATTGCTGAATGCTGCTGCAGGTGTGGATGTGATGCATCGTGGCTACAAGCTATTCTCCGTGTTTCTCACAGGCAACAACCTTACGAACGCAGCCTATCAGAGCCACCTCAGTCGCTTGAAATACGCTCCAGTAAATGAGCGCACCTTCCGACGGGGTGTATTCAATATGGGTCGCAATTTTGGCATCAAGATCGTAGTGCCGTTGGAGCTTTAAGAGCTCGCCACGTCTGAAGCAGCACACTCAGCAGAATCAGGGCGATGCCAATGTAGAAAGAGAAGTTGATCTCCCGTCCTTCACCAAAAATCAGAAAAGCCAGGATAATTGTATAGCAGGGTTCCAGGTTGTACGTCAGATTCACGGTGAAGGCCGAGAGGCGCTTCAACGCCTGGATCTGAAGCAGATACATACCCACTGTGCAGAACAACGCGTGACACAGCATCAACCAGAGGTTGTTCCCTTCTGGAATCACCATCACAGGCTGCTGACTGGGGAAGAAAAAGAGGTAGATAGGGATGATGGCAGAAACGGCGATGAGACCACCCGACATCTGGTACATCAGCACCGTGCGACTGCTTACCCCCACACTCGCCTTCTTGTTGCAGATAGCATACAGCGCACACACTGCTGATGACACCACCCCGATGGCGATACCATAACGGTAGCGCGCATCAAAAGAGAAGATACACAGCACACCAGCCACTGTGATGAGAGAAAAGAGCAGCTCCAGCCACGAGAAACGCTTTTTGAACAGCAGCGGCTCGAAGATGGCCGTGAAGAAGCCTATGAGCGAGAAGCAGATCACACCTATCGACACATTTGCTGCCTTGATGCTCCCATAGAACAATATCCAGTGAAAGCCCAGCAACGTGCCACATCCGCAGAGCTGCAGGAACTTCTTCCAGCCCACCTTAGGCAGACCCGTGAACACCAGCAATATTGCACTGGTGAACAGCATGCGATACCACACGATATCCACCTCGTTCAGCGTGATCAGTCGTCCGAACAAGCCTGTGAATCCAGCCAGCATCACACTCAGGTGCAGCTGTATAAAACCTTTCTTCGTTTCGTTCATCCCTCTTGATATCTATGGGTCACAGAGTCGCCTATCAAGGCAACTTCTGCGCAGGCCACCCGTAATCTTGATACCAGGTAGCCTTGAGTTGGTGCGTTTTCACATAGTCGGCCAGCGTCTTGGCCCTCAGAGCTTCACGCCCCTCAGCATTGCTGTTGATGGCATGAAAAGCCTCGTAGTTCGCCCCAAAAATCCGCTGCGCACTGGGCAGGTTCCCAGCCCCGTCCTCCACTTGGTCGAAGCCCGTCACCTCGTAGCCGTTGGCTGTCTGGCTGATGTGCATCAATCCAGGATGACTGCCCCCAGAGACACATTTCAGCGTGTCACCCACCAGGTTGTAGTTGAACACCCAGAAGTCGCCCCACACCTTGATGTCCGCCTTCTCCTGCTCGTCCACAGCCACGATGCTGCTTACAGGCACGCAGTGCTCACCCTCCGCATACTGCTTGCCCAGACTCACCAGATAGCGGTCTATCGCAGAGGTATAGCCCTCTGAGGCAGGGCTCGTTGCCTGTTTGCTTTGGCATGAAGCCAGCGCCAGCAGCACTATACAAAAGAAAACTACCTTTTTCATTTCATTGAAATTACATTATGACCTTGCGAAGTTAAGGAAAAAAGTTCAAATATGCTTAAAAAACTTGCATCCCAATGCCACTTTACCTATTTTTGCAGGGATAAAATCGCTTACAGATACTAAATGAGAAAAGTCGTTATATCCTTCTTCCTCTGCATGCTGGCTGGCATTACGGCCTATGCCCAGCGTACCTACACCCCAGAGCAAGCTCGCCAGTTGTTCGACCAGAAATACGATATGGTCTTCGGGAGTCAGGGAGCCACCTTGCACTATGCTGTCAATATCATTGGCATCTATAAGACTGAGGGCACCATCTGGTACAAGGGTCAGAAGAGTAAATTTATCGATGAGAAATACATCGCTTGGAACGATGGTACTACCTACACCCGTGTGGAGCGCAAGAAGCAGGAAGTGGTAATCTATGGGGCCAATGACGAGGCGCGTGACAAGTACGCCACCAAGTTCTCCTTCGAGCCCAACAACTACACCTACGCTGCCTATGAGGAAGGCGACCAACTCATCATCACCCTAAAGGCTAAGAAAGGCGTGAAAGGCGTGAAAGAAGCCCAGTGCTACATCAACCGTCTGTCGGGCTACCCTGAGGGGGTGCGGGTGAAGGTATTTATCTTCTCCACCACCATCAAGATTACCAATTTCCAGAGTGGGGGCATCAGTGACGACCTCTTCGTCTTCCCTCGCCAAACCTATGCTGACTATACTTACGTGGATAATCGCAAGTGAAAGGCCAATGAAACATCTTCGTCATTGTAGTGCATTGAATAGATGTGCCGCTTGTTTCTGTATGCTCTCGCCCTCGGAGTTTTGTAGTTGGTAGCACAGTCCCATGCCCGCTTGGCCATGCTTGAAGTTAACGTATAATTGTGATAACGGATGATGGCTCAGGTACTCCAGTTGTGCCAGACTGAGCCTGATGGAGCAGTTCACCACCCAGATGCCGTTAGCCTGCTCAGGATGGGTAAACGAGCTTAATTCCAAGATGTTTTCAGGCTTAATGGGCAGTCGCTTCACTTGGTCCTCCAGAAACACCAGCATCAGCGAGCTGTGCCCCTCTTCAAAGTCGTAGGGCGTGGTGGTACCTATGGTGATATTCAAGAAGTTGATGTCACCCTTATCAAAGTGTGCAAAACACAGTCCGCACATAGAGAAGCCCTCAGAATCCACCTTGCTCACCTCGTTGGAGAGGTTGGTCATGCGGGTGATTTGGTAACCATCCTCATTGAACAGCTGCGCTTGCATGGAGAGCGGCAGGCAGAGCAGCAGGAGCATCCATATCGTTTTCTTCATCATAGTCACTTCACATTTCTTGGCCCTATACCACAGGTGCCACTGCAAAGATAGTGATAGACGGTAGATTACCAAAGCACATTCCCATTTTTTAACACACAGCAGGGCAATCCCAGCGCTGTGGCTAATCGCTACGCCATACACGGACTTACTATCACATATTCTTTATCTATTCATAATCAGCATATTAGGATTTCGAGCGCTTACTATTTCTGATACCCCTGTCTTACTTACCCTTGCCCTAAAATAAATAATGAGGTACTTTTATACAAGTTATAAAGCCTGAAGAAAACTCAAAATTATATTAGGTATATGTTGGTAAAGAAAATCTTTTCTGTAGCAGCTGCATTGCTTTTAGCTTGCTCCTGCAGCGCTCCCCAAGACTCTCTGGACGATCTCCAGAAAGGGTGGGAGAATCCCCCTCTGAGTGCCCGCAATCGCGTATGGTGGCACTGGATGAATGGTAACATCACTAAGGATGGTATCCTGAAAGACCTTCAGTGGATGAAAGACACCCGTCAGGGTGGCGTACACAATTTCGATGCTGCACTGGGTACACCCACTGTTGTTGAGAAGCGTCTCATTTATATGGACGAAGGTTGGCAAGATGCCTTTGCCTACGCTGTGAAAGTGGCCGATTCTTTAGGCTTGGAGTTCACTGTGGCTTCTGCTCCAGGATGGAGCTCTACAGGCGGCCCTTGGGTAAGCGAGAAAGACGCTATGAAGAAGTTGGTCTGGAGTCAGACTTATGTCTCTGGAGCAGTTGATATGATGCTTCCTGAACCCCCACACACCACAGGTGCCTTCCTCGATGGAGCCCCTGCTGGTCGTGGTGAAGCAGGCACAGGCTATGAGTATTACGAAGATATCGCTGTGATTGCTGTGAAGCAGCCCGCAGGTCGTCAGAGTACCGCAGAGATGGGTGCTAAGGTCACCTCCAGTGGAGGCCGTTTCACGCTGGAGCAGCTCACCAATGGCAGCCTCGCAGATGCTGTGATGCTCCCTCGTGATGATAGGGCAGGCTTTGCCTGGATTCAGTTTGAATACTCAGAACCCGTCACCATCAAGTCCATCAAGATGGTAGGCGCAGGAGCAGGTACCCAGCTCGAATCCAGCAATGATGGCAAGACCTTCACCCCTGTATGCGATGTGCGTGGGGGCAGCCTATCACAAGTCACCCTGAGCGTTCCTGCCACTACCGCTAAGTATTTCCGCGTGCGTGTGGCCAATCCTCGTGCTGCTGGCGGAGGTTTCTTCGGAATGGGAGGCGGGCCTTCTGCCCCTCCTGCAGGCACCATGATTGCAGAATTGGAGCTTTACCCATATTCTATGGTACATCGCTTCGAGGATAAAGCAGCCTTCTCTTCTGCTTCCAACCTCACAGCTCAGCCTACGCCAGCTACAGAGGGTGAAGTCTTCCCTTCTGCTGACGATGTGGTGGATGTGACTTCCTACTACCAGAACGGAAAACTCATTTGGAATGCCCCAGAAGGAGAGTGGAAGATCCTCCGCTTCGGATGGTCGCTCACTGGTAAGCAGAACCATCCAGCACCTTTGGAGGCCACAGGTCTGGAAGTCGATAAGCTCGATCCAGAGGCTTGGACACGCTATTTCCACACCTACCTTGATATGTATAAGAAAGCCTCTGGCGGGCTGATGGGTCAGCAGGGTGTGCAGTATGTGCTGACAGACAGCTACGAGGCTGAGTGTGAGAACTGGACGCCAGCGATGTTCCAGGAGTTTCAGAGTCGTAGGGGATACGACCTCAAGAACTGGCTCCCCGTGCTTGCAGGTGAGGTCATTGGCTCACCTACACAGAGTGACGCCTTCCTCTTCGACTGGCGCACCACCATTGGTGAGTTGATAGCTGATAACTACACCCTGCTTTCTAAGATTGCCAAAGAAGAATATGGCATGAAGGGCCGCTATACAGAGAGTCATGAAGGAGGGCGTGCCTATGTGGGTGACGGTATGGACCTGAAAGCCACAGCAGAAGTGCCTATGAGCGCTATGTGGGTCACAGCCCCTTGGGTACCTGTAAATCCTGATGGTACGCCCGATATGAGTGTGTATGATGCTGACGATAAGGAGTCAGCCTCTGTGGCACACATCTACGGACAGAACATCGCAGCTGCAGAGTCTATGACGGCTCCAGGCGGAGGCGGAAAGTCCTATTCCTACTATCCAGGCAACCTGAAATATGTGGCCGATCGTGAGCTCTCCAATGGTATCAATCGTTTCGTGATTCATGAGAGTGCCCACCAGCCCGATGATGTGCACGTGCCAGGTATGTCCCTCGGAGGCATAGGGCAGTGGTTCAACCGTCACGACAGTTGGGCACCTATGGCAGGCATCTGGGCCGACTATATGTCGCGCAGCAGCTTCATGCTGCAGGCAGGTAAGAACGTGGCAGATATCCTCTACTACTATGGCGAGGATGCCAATGTGACCTCTGTCTTCAATCGTGCTCCCTCTATCCCTGCGGGCTACCAGTGGGATTACCTCAATCCCGATGGATTGCTGAACCACATTTCCTATACGAAGGGACAGCTTCTCTCTACAGGTGGCACCACCTACAAGGTGATTTGGATGGATCGTAACGTCGATGTGATGTCCCTGCCTGTACTGCGTAAGATTGCCTCTCTGGTGAATGCAGGTGCTTGGGTAGGTGGTGTGCGTCCTACGCGTTCTGCCTCCCTCACAGACGATTCTGCAGAGTTCCAATCCCTCGTAGCCGATATCTGGGACAGCGGCAGAAAGAATGTGGTAGAGACCAAAGAACTCTCCGAGCTTCTCAATGCAGCAGGTGTGGCTACAGACGTCAATATCCCTGCAGGCTATAAGTTCCTCCACCGCACCCTTCCAGGTACGGAGATCTACTGGGTGAACAAGCCCGCACGCGACTATCAGACCGTCACCCTTTCCTTCCGCGTCAGTGGTCTGAAGCCTATGCTCTGGCACCCCGACAGCGGACTGCAGGAAGAGGTATCTTATGCCCAGAAAGACGGTCGCACGGAAGTCACCCTGAACCTTGTGCCAGACGATGCTGTGTTTGTAGTCTTCGCAGGTAAAGCTGCTAAGGAATACACCAAACCCGCAGAAACGAAGAAGAGCGAGCAGACTCTGGAAGGTCCTTGGATTGTAAGTTTCCAAGAGAAGCGTGGAGCCCCTGCATCTGCTGAGTTTGCTACGCTTGAGAGCTATACAGAGTCCACAGATCCTGGCATTAAGTACTTCTCAGGAATCGCCAATTATGCCAAGACAATTGACGCATCATCAGAAGGGAAGATGGTGCTTGATTTGGGTCGTGTGGCCGATCTGGCAGAAGTCTATGTGAACGGAGAGTACTGTGGAACTGCCTGGAAAGAGCCTTATCAGGTGGATATCACTCAGGCTGTCAAGCCTGGCAAGAACCTCTTAGAAGTGAAGGTAGCTAACGTATGGGTGAACCGTCTCATTGGCGATGAGCAGCCTGGGGCAGAGCGCATTGGCTGGACCGACTCTCGTGGTTTCAACGGCAGTGAACCTCTGCAGCCAGCAGGTTTGCTGGGCCCAGTGAGGGTGGTGAACTATTGATGAGTAAACATAAATTATTTGTCTCATATTCTTGACTATTTCACAAAAGTACGTACCTTTGCGTATACTTCTGAAAAGCACCAGTCAGGAATATGAGACGTTTTTTTACCTATATCCTTATCCTCTTCGTTGCCCTGCGGGCAGCAGGCAGCGTGCCAGCCAAGTACCAATCTTACTTGGCGATGGTAGATTCCGCCTTACAGCATCAACATGAATACGTCGCTCAACTCGAAGAACAGATCAGCGTGTTGCGCAGCCAGCTCCGCACTACAGTAGGCGATGAGCAGCGCTATGTGCTGTGCGACCTGCTTTCACAGAAGTTCTACTACCTCAACAGCGACTCCGCCCTCTATTACCTCGCTCAGAAAGAAGTCCTCGCAGAGAAATACCAGCGAGCCGATTGGAAGAACGAGGTGCTGCTCTCACGTGGCAACCTCAACACCCAGATAGGCCTGCTCACCAGAGGCGAAGAAGACCTGAGCACCATCCGTCCGCAGGAACTGACAGACAATCAGAAAGGCCGTTATTACTCCATGCTCATCTTCCAAGAGACACAGAAGTCCAGGCTCTCTGGCACCCCCTCGCAGCTCTCTACACAGCTCACAGACAGCCTGAAGAAATACGCCCCCTTTGGCGATGAAATGGTTCAGTATTGGTCGATGTTCTTCACCTACCAGGAACCCGATCGCAACGAACGGCTCATCTCCACCATCACGCAGATCTACCAACATCAGCATCAGGAACAGAGCCCCCTCAGCGGACGTTCAGCAGTGATGGCGGCCAACAATTATAGGACGGTTGGTGATGAAGACCGCTGGATGGAGTACCTCTGTCGCTCCGCAGCCGACAACATCAGCTTCATCAATCGCGACCACAGCGCCCTGCTCAGCCTGATATCCTACCTCATAGAGCAAGACGATGTAGAGCGTGCCTACCGCTATATGGACTACATCATGCAGGTGCAGCAAGAGTACCCCGACAATGTGCGCTCCTCCCAGATGGGCCAATATATGGAGCAGATCTACACGGCCACCCAGCGCCTCACGGAGCGTCAGCAGCGCCTCACGCGCCAGTACCTCTACGCCCTCGTAGCCCTACTGTTGGTGCTTCTTGCAGCCCTCTTCTTCTTGGTTCGCTCCCTGCGTCGCCAACGTCGTCAGCAGGCAGCCATTAGTGAGACCAATGCCCAGCTCAGCGAGAGTATCACCCGCCTCACGGAGACCCAGTACCAACTGCAGGAAAGCCATCAACAAGTCAGCGAGGTGAACCGCCAGTTGGGTGCTGCCAACTACATCAAGGAGCAGTACATCGGCTCCTTGTTCTCCACCTGCTCCGAGTATATCAACAAGCTCGACAGCTTCCGTCAGGACATCAACCGCAAGCTCAAGGCAGGGCAGGTAGAAGACGTGCTGCGCCAGACGCGGGCCGACAACAGCCAGACGCGTGAAGAAGTGAAGGAGCTCAACAAGACCTTCGATGCCACCTTCCTCTCCATCTACCCCGACTTCGTGGCCGACTTCCAGACGCTGCTCAATGACGATGAACCCCTCGCCACCCCGAAGAACGGCCTGAACACCGAGCTGCGCATCTTCGCCCTCGTGTGGCTGGGCATCAGCAGCAGCGTGAAGATAGCCGAGCTGCTCCACCTCTCCACGCAGACCGTCTATAATGCCCGTCAGAAGATGCGCTCCCGTAGCCTGCAGCCCTGTGCCACAGCCGAGGAGTTCGCAGCCATCGTGCAGGCATTGGGTAGGGGCAAGATCGTAGGATAATCCATATAATTTTTAATTTTCAATTTTCAATTTTCAATTTAATTCCTATCTTTGCAAAGAAACTAAAACGACTTAGATTATGAAAGCATCTGCAAAAAAGAACCAAGTAAAAGAACTTACTGAACGTCAGAAAGTTATTCTGGAAATCATTGCCCAGAACCCCTTTATCGCAGCTAAGGCTGTGGCTGAAAAGGTCGCTGCTAAGACCGCTGTGACAGACAAGACCGTGATGAACGACATTACCCGCCTGAAACAGATGGGCATCTTGTCTCGTAAAGGTAGTAAAGATAGTAAATGGGTCATCGCAGAAAAGGAAGCTTAACCATCCTTGTGTCTTAAAACAAGAAAGCCCAATGCAGCGTTATCTTGCAGCATTGGGCTTCTTCTTTTACATCAACTTACACTAAGCTCAAAATAACTCTTTATTTGAGGAACTGCTCGATGCTCATCCCAGCAGCCAAGCCCTGAATCTCAGGAACCAGACGGGTGAAGTGTGCAGAAGCAGAGTGAGCGTCGAGTGAAGGTTGGTCTTTCCAAGTTTCATAGATCAGCAGCTCCATAGGGCGCGTCACGCTGGAAAGTATGTCATACTCCACTACGCCAGCATCCTTCAGAGAGGCAGCTACCAACTCACGACCCTTAGCAATGATCTGAGCCTTAGAAGCCTCGTCTTTAGCCTGCACGTGGCAGTTGATACGAATGGTGGTACCCTTAGCTTCAGGAGTGAGGGCATCGATGCTTAGCTCACCCAGTGCCTGCATCTGTGGAACGATGGTGGTGAAGTGAGAGGTTGCAGAGTGTGCATCGAGAGATGGCTGGTCTTTCCAAGTTTCATAGATCAGCAACCAGCCCGGACGGGTTTCGCTCTGATACATGTCATACTCCATAGCGCCTGCATCTTTCAGTGACACAGGGATAAGCTGGCGAGCCAGTTCGATAGCTGCAGGAGCCTTGTCGGCAGTTACTACGAGCGGAGCGTTCAGACGGATGAAAGCCGGAGCCTCATTGACTGGTTCAGCAGGAGCGGCAGCTTCCTGCTGTGTACCCTTGTTAGAGCAAGCGGTAAAAAAGGCTACGCTCATCAGAGCTACGCCCATAAAAATTTTCTTCATAATCTTTTTTTTTTCAAGTTAATCTATTTTGGTTATGCAAATTTAGCAATAATCTTCTTTTTATACAATAACTTACCAAAGCGTAAGTAAGGTGTATAATTGAAACTATTGGTCAATTACAACGGTTTTTAGCTTTGCCAATCTTGCATTTTAATTCTTTTTTCCTTCAGCATACTGTCGCCTGTCTGTGATGATGGCACTGAAGTTCTCCAGCGACCAGTTTACCAGGTTGTTCAGCAGGGGCATCAGGGAGCCAGAGCGTTCTGTAAGGTTATATTCCACACGCGGAGGAACCTCAGCGAAAGCCGTGCGTCCCACCAGCCCATCGGCCTCCAGATTGCGGAGGGTGAGGGTCAGCATCTTCTCCGAGATGTCGGGGATAGCCCTTTGCAATTCCTTGAAGCGCAGAGGGGTCTGGGCTCCATCGAGCACCAGAAGGACCAGCAATGTCCACTTGTCGCCTATCCTTGATAAGACATTACGGATGGGACATTCAGGAAACAGGGGGTCAATCAGTTGATCTCTAAGCATATCTTAATTTATTTGAAGGATGATCTTGCCACCAGCGCCCCCCTTTTCTAATAAGGTGTGCGCTTCGACGATCTCATCCAGTGTAAAGACTTTGGCATAAAGGGGTTGGATATGCGCATTGGTGATGATGTCGAACATATCCGTGATGGCTTTCCTGGAGGGAAAGTTGGAGTAGAAACCCGTGAGAAACACTCCGTTGGGAATGTCTTTGATGGGGTCGAACTGAGGAATGCTATAGACATTGCCCAGCACCCCCGTGCTGCAGACATAACCTGGGCGACTGACGGTGAGCAACGAGTCACGCAAGGTTTTAGGCCCGATGAGCTCAAGCACCTTGTTGGGTCGCATGGGGAGCGATTGCTGGCAGATACATTCATCATCGATGATGCAGCAGTCGGCCCCGATGGCTTTCAGCCTCTCGAACGAAGCCTCACGACGGGCAGCCACTATGACCCTTGCTCCGATGGCCTTCGCCAGTTGGATGGCAGCCTGTCCCACCGTAGAGGTGGCTCCACGCACCAGCAATGTATCTGTAGCCACCAGTTGCAGACATTCAGAAAGCGAGCCATAGGCCGTATAATAGGTTTCTGGGATAGCAGCCAGTGAAATCCAGTCAAGGTCGGTATCCACCTTGAACACCTGACGCTGGGGCAGCAGGGCATATTCCGCATAACTGCCGTTGAATGAGCGACCCATACCCCCCATCAGGGCTATCACCCTGTCGCCCTCATGGAGCTGTGAATCAGAGGCATCCACCACCTCGCCCACACACTCTATGCCTGGCACTATGGGCGTATGGATATACTCGTGGTCGGCCTCAAACATCCTCAGTAAGGCTTCCGAGTGGTTCAACCCAGCAGCACGCACCCTGACCAACACCCATCCAGGCTTCACCTCTGGCACAGGTATCTCACTCACCTTCAAATCTTCGGCCTTACAGCATTTGTCTAATACTACCGCTTTCATTATTCCTTCCAACATTGCGGGTCAGCCGCATAAAAGTTTTTCGTATATCCGTAGGCAACAGCAGGACATCCGCGACAGAAGCGCAGCAGCTCGCACTTACTGCATTTCTCGAAGCGTTCATGCTGGCGGTATTGGTCCATCCGTTCACCACAGAACACATCAGCCAGTTCCTCATTCACCGTGCCCACATAGCTCTCAAAGCGTCTGCAAGCCATCAGTCGCCCCTCAGCAGAGATGGTAAAATGGCAGTTGCCACAGTTGCACCCATCATAGATGGTCTCCTCGTCCAGTCCCTCAGGAATCTTGAACAAGCCCTTCTCATAGAGGAACAGCGTCCACAGATGATCCTTCAGGTTAAAGGTCGTGTCAGTGTCCTTATACTGCTCAAACTTTGCCCAACATCTTTCCAGGAGGTCGCGATACTGCAACGGCTCTATGTGCCAACCCTTATCAGGTGCAGCCTTATCCTCGCTCGTGGGGCAGTAGCGCCCGAAGGCAAAGATGTCTGCATGATGCTCCACCACCAGGTCTATGATGTCAGGTACCTCATGGATGTTGGTCCCCGATACCGTTGTCATGATGGCACAGTGCATCCCCGCCTTTCGGATGGTGTCTATGGCCTCCAGCGTGCGGTCTAACGAGCCAGGCTTACGGAAATAATCATGAGTCTCTC
Organism: Bacteroidaceae bacterium; assembly: GCA_017650045.1. Taxonomy (GTDB): domain Bacteria; phylum Bacteroidota; class Bacteroidia; order Bacteroidales; family Bacteroidaceae; genus Bacteroides. The sequence goes on from JAGCFP010000031.1 coordinate 36,589, forward strand.
GCAATCCGTCTATGCTCAGCTGATACTTTCGACACCCCAAGCTTTTCAGTCGTTGGCACACCTCATCCGTCAGATGGAACGGGTTGCCCATGATGGTGAAAGGGATGTCACGACTGTGCACCAACTCCAGGAAATCCCAGAAGCGGCTGTGAAGGATGGGGTCGCCCCCCGTGATATATAAATAAGGTAAGCGACTCATCCGCTGGCACATGCGCTCCACGTTTGCAAGCACTGAGACAAGCCTTTCCCACGACATCTCTACCAGTTGTGGATGCCCCTCTGAGAAGATGTAGCAGTGCTTGCAACGCTGGTCGCACGCATCAGTGATGTGCCATTGAAATGCGAAATACTCCATCACGTCTCCTTACTTCTCACCTGCACCACAGGCACTGCCACAAGCAGCAGGTTTCTCCTCAGGCTTGTCGCCTGCACCACAGGCACTGCCACAAGCAGCAGGCTTCTCCTCAGGCTTGTCGCCTGCACCACAAGCACTTCCACAGGCAGCAGGTTTGTCACTGGCACCACAAGCAGCCCCACAAGCAGCGGGCTTCTCCTCGTTCAACATAACGCCCTGAGCGCTATGAGCGAAATTAAAATCTACTCTTTTCATTTTCTTACTTTTAAAAATAAACATCTGGTTAGCTAATCGCTTTACAAAGATGCGGAAAAGAATCATTCTCGACAAGAGAGCACGCAAAGGTAAGCAACTTTCTAAAAGAAAGCAATAATGAATGTCAAATATTTTTTGCACAGCAATATTACAGATTATTAACGTAATCAGCACCTCAGCAAATATACATCCCTCCACACCCAGTGAAAACCTTCCGCAAGTTTGGTATTTCTATAGTTTTTTTTTGTAGTTTTGCATCCGAAAAAAGTCAGACCATAATAATTAAGAACTATGATAGAGTATTTTGCCATCTTCGTCATTACGATGATCGTAGTGATTTCCCTGCTTACTGTGTTAGGCAACCGACTGAAAATCGCTTATCCCGTTTTGTTGGTGTTGTTCGGACTGATTGTCGGACTCATTCCGGGCTTACCACAACTCACGCTGGATCCTAAACTGATACTCATCATATTTCTGCCGCCCTTGCTCTATGAGAGCTCTATGAGCGTGTCTGTGAAGGAGGTGCGTAACTGGTGGAGGGTCATCCTGAGCTACGCCTTCCTGCTGGTGCTGCTCACAGCCCTGTCGGTAGCGCTGCTGGCGGCTTGGCTCATACCAGGCTTCTCACTATCTACGGGCTTCCTGCTGGGTGGCATCGTGGCTTCCACAGATGCGGTGAGTGCCAACGTGATCATGAAATACGTCAAGGTGCCCAGCCGTGTATCTACCATCATAGAGACGGAGAGTCTTTTCAACGATGCCTCCTCACTGATTGTGTTCAGCTTCGCCTTAGTGGCAGTTGCCACAGGCACCTTCAATGCTGGGCAAGCCTCCCTCTTATTCGTCTGGATGGTGCTGGGAGGAGCTGCCGTCGGGGTGCTGGTCACGATGATTCTGGTGCAACTGATGCGCTGGCTTCGCGTAGATACTAAGGTGGCCATCGTGCTTGGCCTCATTGCACCATACATCATGTATCTGATAGGAGAGGCCATAGGCGCTTCAGGCGTGCTGGCAGTGGTGTGTGGCGGCATGATGCTGGGATATTCCAACGTGAAAATCTTAGACAGTGAAACGCGCACCCAAGGGCTGAACGTGTGGCGCAATTTCGTCTTCCTGCTCAACGGATTTGCTTTCCTTCTGCTCGGACTCGACCTGCCAGAGGTGGTCAGTGGCATCCAGCAAGAAGGCCTCAGTATCTGGACGGTCACCCTGTGGGGTTTAGTGCTGGCGCTGATGCTTATGCTGGTGCGCTTCGGAACCTCCTTAGGAAATATGGCAGTGGCTTGGCTCCGTAGGAAGGTATTGGGCGATCATAAGAACCAGTACCTCTTCGACCTTCCCACCTGCTGCATCGTGGGTTGGAGTGGCATGCGTGGCGTGCTGGCATTGGCAGCGGCGCTGTCCATCCCCTTGGTAATAGAAGAAACGGGTGCCCCCTTCCCACATCGCAACCTGGTGCTCTATCTCACGTTCATCATTATCCTGGTCACCCTGTTGGTGCAAGGGTCCTCGCTCCCTTCTCTCCTGAAGCGCGTGCGCTTCCCTGAGTATAACGACCATATTCCAGAAGACGCAGCCCGTAAGCTTATCCGTCGCGAGTTGGCAGAATATAGCTTGGAGTACATCCAGCGCCATCCTGCCCAGACCGATGAAGAGCAAACCCTGGTGAATTACCTCATCGAATACTGGAACGACAGGCTCAGCGATAATAAGAACGTCTTACCCACGAAGGAAGAAAACAAGAACTATTTCTATCGCCTCTGTCAGGCCCAGCGCATGTATCTCAACGACATCAATCACAAGCATCCCGAGATCAGTGAAGAGCTCATCCGCCTGTTTGTCCTCAGCGTAGATTTGGAAGAACTGCGGTTGAAGCATGAGTGAACATAAGAAAGCCCAATGCTGCGTTAGCGTGCTGCATTGGGCTTCTTTTTTTACAGCATACTCATGCAGGATGATACACCTATCGAGGTACCAATGGCTGTGAGAATAGCTATAAGCAACTGAATGCCATACTTAATAAGTTCTTTCTTGTTTTTCATAGTTAATAGTTTAGAGTTTAGGGTTTAGAGTTTAGAGAATTGCTGCGCAGCCTAATTCTCAATTCTCAATTCTCAATTTTCAATTGGTCTGATTACCCGATGCCTCCATCACTGTTGCCACCAGTGTTCTCAGTGCCACCAGTGTTGGTGTTGCCACCAGTGTTCTCGCTGCCCTCGTTCTCGCCAGTGTTGTCACCACCTTCGTTATCCTCCACTTCACCACTGTCACCACTGGTCACACGCTTCAGAACGTTGCCCTCTTCGTCCAGACAAGTGATTTGGATGCTCGTGTTCTTCAGTTCATCCTTCAGAGCCACATTAGGGGCGAAGATGATGCGTCGTACAGAGATCAGGGAAGTCTTCACGTCCTCCAGATTCTCCACTGCCTTAGAGCGGACGCTGAAACGCATGTTTCCCAGTCCTGGCAGAGGCACGCTGTGGCCTTCAGTCGCCCACGTGCGAATCACTTCACCTGCAGCATCCCAAGCTGCCTTGATCACACCTGCTGAGATCCCGCTGTGGGTGGATGCCTCGCTGAAGACTTTCTTCTCCTGGATTGGCGTGTAGAGGTCGGGGCGCATTACGAATTTCTTGCCCGGGTTCTTACCCAGTTTCACTTCACGTCGTTGTGCAATTACTTTAATAGCCATAGTTTTGTCGTGTTTTAATTAGTAAATATATTCAATTCTCTCTGTCTTTTTTCGGCTCGGATTCACAGGGCCCCATCAAGGAGAAATTTTGCGACCTTTAATGCGCGCAATTTCCAGAGTTAACTTTCGCAATTTTTATCCTTAATGCTAGTGTCGCCGCCACCTCAAGCAAGACAATACAAAGATACAAAATCAAGGGGGCGCTGCCAAATTATTTGAGAATTCATTTTCGACTTTTTTGAAGTGTTAAAATCATATCGGGAGCGCACTGCGCACCGCGCACCGCGCACCATTACTCAAATTCGTTTTCTAAACCAGGTGCGCTGCGTACATACTTATCTTATATATTATAATAATTATTATAATATATAAGATAAAAATAAAGATAACAATTATATTGGCGTTCAAAGATTCCTCTTACACGTTGCAAAACACCAAACGGTGCGCGGTGCGCGGTGCGGAGTGCGAACCTAAATAAACTGAGGGAGAAATAGCAGAATGTAAGAGACGGCACCTCGTTTTGATTAATATAGACCTATCTATTTGCGCAAAAATGCAGAGATGCAATGGTTAAGGCAGGAGCGCCCCTTGCCTGTAAGAAAAGAACTCCCACTACAGGAATAAAACCTTGTTGTGGGAGTCTTCTATTAATTATAACAATTCGTCTATTGTTTTCTTGATTTCCAAATCCGTATAATCTAACCCAAATCCGTAAAACACCTTCCTTACAAATCTGGTTTTATCGATGAGGAAAAACCATGGAGCGGCCTTTCCCGTCTTATAAGCCTCTATTACTTGATCTGTAGCGCGAACATAGGGGTAATTCAACTGCTTCTTTTCTTGATAAGTTCTCATCGTTTCATCATTTGCACCCCATGATTCCAGAGAGATTATCTGCAAATCATTTTCGCTGTAATCTTCACGCAGTTTCTTTAAGAAAGGTACCGCTGCCTGACAAGGTCCACATGCCACTCCTGAGAACTCTAATAATATTAATTTAGAGTGAAAATCTTTCAAAGAGACATCTTTACCATCCATGGTTTGCAAGGTCCATTGTGGCGCTGGCAAATTCAATAAGGCATTCTTTTCACTCCGAGATTGTGATGCACGAGTATAAGGTTTAACCACATAATTATAAGGTATATAGTCCGATATATCGAAATCTTCGGGGTTTTCAGCATTAATCACAGGGTCTATGCATTGGCTATCTGAAGTATTATGCTCTTGGATACGTTTTAAGCGATAAGGTAAATCTTTCTGCTTATCAATCCAAAGTTCATACTCAGAAGTCGGATCGGTTATTATTGGATTTGCAGCATCATTATGTACTATCTGCCCACCGATAAGCTCCACTTGCTCATCCTCTTTTATAATGATGTGGAACTTATAATAATCCACTGAATCTACCAATGTATAGGTCACATTATCCTCTGTAGTCAAGGTATAATCCAAGAGTGCATGAGCATCCTTATAAAAAGGAGCAATAAACGGGCGAAAAGGGAGTTTCCTTGTAGAAAAATCATCTCGAATAACACCCTCATGTTCTGGAAAAACATCGTAGGATGCTTCACCATCATAACCAAAAGACATCTGCCTTTTATTGTCTGGATCCAGAACCACAAAAGACCATCCCATCATCGTATCTTCAGGATGGATGTAAGACTTAAAATAGCTCATGGTGTGGCCGTCTGGTTCCTTCGCACCCCATAAATAATTGTAACTCTCCAGCGTATAACTTGCAGTTTTTATTTGCTCCAGATTACCCTTTACCTGTTTCAGATAAGCGTTAGCATCTATCGGCCTTTCAGCACAGCCAATAAATGAGACGAGTACAGACAGAAGCAAAAACGTTTTTTTTATCGTAACCATAATATCTTAATTTTTATTGTTTATTTGTGAACAAAAAAACTCATTGCGCAAACGTATTATTTGTTTGCTGCAAATATAAGTACAAAAGTGGAGAAGTGGTGCATTTTCAGTTAAGCCCACGGTTCAATGGACCTCAAAGGGAAGCGATAAAGTCGTCCCAATCTGAAGGGGCACCCTTGATGCCAAAGGCTTTGGTGTAGAGTGAACGACGGACGCCTGAGATATGCGCCTTGCTGTAGTCGGTCAGTGAGGCGATGTCGTTAGGAGAGACACCCATGCGACGCAGAAGGCTGATCTCAATCTCCAAGTCGCTCATTTCGCAAAGCTCCAGCAGACGTTTCATGAAATCGGGATAAAGGGTATCGAACGTATCGCGCAGCTGTTCGTAGTCTTTCTGCAACAACAGGTGCTTGCGATTTATCAGGTAGATGATGCGACGATAGATGTCTGTATTCTTCAGTTCGCTATCCGCATTTTCACGCACCTTTATCTGTTTCATCTCCTTGGCCACCTGCTGATTGAGTTCCTGTTGCATCTCTTCTACATGCTGGCGAAGGGTACTGTTCTCATTGCCCGACTGCTGCAAGAGAGCTTCCAAATTGCGGATGCGCTCCATCTTTTCAGTAATGGAACGCTCAGCCAAACGTTTCTGTTCCAGCTGGTCGCTCTCCAGCTCCTGCAACTTGGTGCGCATGGCTTCACGTTTGCGCAGATAGTACATATAGGCAATCAGCGCCAAGAATGCTAGGGTGGCAATGACACACACCAAAATGGCGATGGTCTGACTCTTGCGTTCTCCTTTCTGTGCTAATGAGGCATTCTCCTTCAAGGCCTGCTGGTAGTTGTAGAGCGAGTTCATCTCTGCCATCACAGCTACAACATCGCCGTCAAAGCTACGTGTCTTGAAGTCAGAATATCGAGACATGTAGTTCCCATATTCTTTGTAATCCTTGCGTCTATAGGCTATATCTGCCATGATTCGGCAGAGTTCGCTTTTCTCTTCGTAGTTGCCATAGGTCATCACTTCTGATAAGTAATGAGGCACTTTCTCATACTCATATTTATGCCAGAGTATCTGTGCGGCTATCAGGTTGGCCTTGCTACGATTTTCACTGTTAAGCTTGGCCAATACAGGCTGCAAGGTTTTCCAGGCATTATCATAGTCGTGCCTAATGAGCTGAAACTCGGCAATCTCCAAGGCAGCCACATTACGTAGAGTCAAGTCGCCCTGTGCTGTGGCTAGGTTTTCCGCACGACGGAAATAGTAATACACACTGTCGTACGCCTGTCGCTGACGAAATATGAGGCCAATGTCACGCAAGGTATAAACCATACCAGAAACATCATGCTGCAAGCTGTCGCACAGAAATGCCTGACGATAAGTGAACAAAGCATTGTCATAGA
>JAGCFP010000032.1 GCA_017650045.1 Bacteroidaceae bacterium
CGGCTCATGCACTGCGTGTGCTTAGACTGAAGGCTGGCGATGAGTTGATGCTCACCGACGGGAAGGGTCACTTTTACCGCGCCGAGATAGCTGTGGCCGACCAAAAGCACTGCCTGCTGAACCTACTGGAAACGTCCCTTCAACCTGCCCTCTGGAAGGGGCACCTGCATCTGGCACTGGCTCCTACCAAGAACATGGACCGCATGGAGTGGCTGGCCGAGAAAGCCACCGAGATAGGCTTCGATGAGCTCACCTTTCTGAACTGTCGCTATTCAGAGCGCCGCGTCATCAAGTTGGAACGCATCGAGAAGATTGTGGTCAGCGCTGTGAAGCAGAGCCTCAAGGCACGCATGCCCCGCCAGAATGAATTGACCGACTTTGCCAAGTTTATTCGCCAAACTTTCCCTGGTCAGAAGTTCATCGCCCATTGCTACTCTGGCGATAAATCCCTCTTGAAAGACAGCCTGCTGCCCGATCAAGATGCGTTGGTGCTGATAGGACCTGAAGGCGACTTCAGTGAAGAAGAGGTGGCACTGGCGATAGAAAACGGCTTCCAACCCATCAGCTTGGGAGCTTCACGCCTACGCACAGAGACGGCTGCCTTAGTGGCTGTGCATCTCATGAACCTGGCCCATCAGTAAGTGGACTTTGCGCCATGCGTTCCATCGCCCCTGTCGTGTGCCCAGAGCTCTATGCTGTTCACTATGTTCTGCCACAACACATAGAACCCCGAGCCGATGCTGGCTACCGGATTCAGATACATATAAGCCACCCAGATAGCCAGTCCGGTGTTCTTCTGGAACAAGCCCTGTCCTGCATTGATTTCCTCGCCCAGCACCCTGCCTATGCCCCTGCCCAGACCGAACTGCACAAAGCATATCAGCAGTGAAGCCAGTGCTATCAATAGGAGTCCCCACACCGTGAGGCCACAGTCACAGATATTCTTCACCGTGATACCCATGTTGATGCTCAGCGCACACCCCCACGTGTAGAAACCCAGGTTGGGCTGTGCCACTACCCATGCATGCACCTTTGGGACCCAGTGTCTCACCAGCCATCCCAGCAGCAGAGGCAGCACCAGCACCGTCACCATCTTCTGCAGGATAATCCAGAAGGCTGTCCAGAACGTCACATGCGCCGCTTTCTCCAGTAAGGGAAAGACTGCAGGAATCATCAGAGCCGCCAGCAGACTGGATACCAATGTCAATGTGGTCATGGTGCTGATGTTTCCTCCCAACTTGCCACTCACCACTGGAGCAGCTGCTGCCGTAGGGGCTATCACGCAGGTCAGTACCGCCTCTGCCAGCAACTTCTGGTCGGCATGTGCTCTCAACAGATAAGCAGCCCCCATGGCCAATGCCACCAGCACTGCCTGTGCCAGCATGACACCCCCATGCCAGCGATGCAGCCTCATCTGACTGAAATCCACCTTGCAGAAGGTCACAAAGAGCGTGAGGAAAATCATGAGCGGCAGCGCCTGTTCCATCACAGGCCCCATCACCTGCCCTGCCTCGTCCAAGGCTGGTGTCCAGCGAAAGAGCAGATACACCACTGTGCCCAGTGTGATGGCACATGGCAGGGTCCATTCCTTTAGAAGTTGTATGATTCTCATCACAGTCAGTTTTTATCGGTACTAAATTACACCATTCTACATTACCAGTGCATGCAAATATAGAGTGAAAAATCGGCACTGCCAACTTTATTCCTCTGATTTTCGTGCTACCCCCTTTTTCTTTATTATAGGTAATGATATAGCAGTTGGCACAACAGATGCCGTAGGCATCATATTTGGTAGCCAGCCATGCAATGTCTGGAAAGGAAATGATAACAAACAAAAGCGTGCCTTTAGGTACGCCATAAGAGGCAAATCCCTATCGTATACCTAAAGGCATACAATGAAATGAATGCATAACTTTCCAGCCATTGCATGGCTGGCTACCACATATCAAACCCCGATAGGGTTTTATGCCAACAGCTATATCATTGCTATATTTAATAAGGTGTAAAAAAAAGTTTGAAAAATATTTATAAAATTATTTGGTTTATTTTATAAACTTATTTATCTTTGCCTCAGAATCGATTCAAGAAACAGAAAAAGACTGGATGTTTAACGTAAAATCAATGAAGTTATGAAAGCTAAAAACACTTTAATTGTATTGATTCTGATGCTGTTTTTCTGTGGCACTTATGCCTCTGCACAGACTGTTGACATAGAGATACACATCAAAGGCATACATGAGGCCAAGGGCATGGTGCTGCTTGCCTTAGGCAACCTCGATGAACCCGAGAAGCTGTTTACTGGCATGAAAGGTGTCACAGAAACGGGCGAGTTGGTTTATTCCTTGCAGGGCGTGCCCGACGGATGGGAAACCACGCTGAACGTGTTTCAAGACCTCGACGGTGATGCTAAGCTCTACGTAGATGCCAATGGCATACCTGCCGAGCCTTGTGCCGCACAGGCTGTTACCATCAAGGCCGACCATCCCGTGGTAGAGATCTCCCTGATGCATTTTTAAAGCTAAATAAATTCACTTTATAATTAGAAGAACGATTATGGAAAACAACAACGAACTGACTGTAGAGCGCAGTCTGGAAATCATCAAGCGGCAGATAGAACAGAGCCGTAAAGAATTAGAGAAAAATGCAGGTATGCCCTTCATCACTTGGGGCATCATGGTTATCGTCACCGCCCTTATCGTGTGGTATATGTGGAGTTCAACAGGCAATTCCAACTGGTGCTTCCTGTGGTTCCTGATGGCCATCGTTGGTTGGGGCATCATGGTCTGGCAAGGCAAGAAAGAGCAGAGCCACAATGTGCCTCGAACCATCATTACCAAGATGATGAGCCACATCTGGTTCTCCTTTGGCATCTTTGCCAGCATATTCCCCGTGTTGATGTTTGTGGTGGCTCCCCTCATTTTCGGCAAGTTTGCCCTTGGCTATGGCATCACCTCCATCATCATCCTGCTCTTGGGCCTGTGCACCACCATTACAGGACTGCTTCTGAAGAGCAAATGGATCGTGGCTGGTGGCATTGTGGGTGGCTTATTTGGCGCAGCTGCCGCCATACTGCTGTCAGGATCCAGCGAGATGCTCGTCATGGCAGCTATAGGCCTGATAAGTATGGTAATACCAGGCATCATGATAAACAGGAGGACTAGCCATGTTTAAGCCGTTAGACCCTTTGCTGCACTCCGAACTCAGGTTGGCAGTCATGTCACTGCTGATCACTGTAGAAGAAGCCGACTTCGTTTACATCAAGGAGCAGACGGGGGCTACGGCCGGCAATCTGAGTGTGCAGATCGACAAACTCTCCAACGCCGCTTATATCGAGGTGGAGAAGAAGTTTGTGGGCAAGCGCCCGCAGACCCTCTGTCGCATCACTCCTAAAGGGACGAAGGCGATGGAGGAGTATGTAGAAACGCTGAAGACGTATCTCAAGTTAGAACAGTAACACTATGAAAAAGATATGCATCGGTTTAGGAGTGGCGGTGGTGGCAGTATTGGCGCTGATCATCGTTGGCGGCATGCGGATGTTTGGCAATGAAATCAGTGCCATACGCTCCATGCAAGAAGTACAGAAGGGCATCTATACGTTCACCTACAAGGGCGACTATGGTTTCAAGGATTTTCTGGAGAAGGGCGGCGCGAAGACCGATGCCCAGATGGCAGAGCACATTGCAGAATTCCTCTCACACGGGTATATGAAGCCAACGGTTGAAGCACCCGACGGAGGCTGCACCACGGTCACAGGCAACGGTGTCTTTGCACGCAACTTCGACTGGGAGCCTTCACCGCTCTGTGCCATCATCAAGACGGAACCTGCAGATGGATATGCCTCGGTATCAACCAGCAACCTCACCTTCCTCGGCTTCGGTGAGGACTGGCAACCCGACAACTTTATGAACAAGATGATGGCGCTGGCTGCCGTCTATGTCCCTTTAGACGGTATGAACGAGAAGGGGGTGTGCGTGGCCGACCTCATTGAGATAGACGGAAACAAGCTGGTGCCTGATTCTGAGCGCCCCGACCTTACCATCGTAGGTGCCATCCGCTTGGTGCTGGACTATGCCGCCACCACCGATGAGGCCATCGCCCTACTCTCACGCTATGACGTGTTCCCATCGGTGGAGCGCATGCACCACCTCTCCATCTCCGACCGTAGTGGCCACAGTGTGGTGGTGGAGTGGAACAATGGTCAGATGCAGGTGACACCCACGCAGGTAGTGACGAACCATTGCCTGAGCGAAGCACGTCAGAGCAACGACACCCAGGAGTCGCACCAGCGCTTCGATATGCTCACCTCCCGCTTCCTCCCCTTGGCAGAGCGAAACAGTCCCCTGCAAGCCATACAAGCAGCCAGCTACCCACAAGCCACACTCTGGTCGGTCGTATACGACCAGCAGTCGCTCACTGCCACCCACTACTTCGGTTGCCGTTGGAATGAAGGCATCGCCTCTGCACTCAAGCCTTAGTCTTATCGCTCAGTACAGAACAAATACGTCAGGACTTTTCATCACGAGAAGTCCTGACGTGCTGTTTATAAATTATGTCACCATACTTCAGCATGTAGACACATGAACTGAGAGGTTTTCGTTACTTATACAGGATATCGTATAAGTGAAGTAAGTTATAGAGCATGGTTTCATGGTTGTGGACACTGCCATCTTCTAAAACATAAGAATAATGTAGCATATAGCCATTATCAAAAGCATACTTGAAAATTCGAGTTGTGTCATTTAGGTTAAATGTATTATATTTGGCCAGCAAAGACATAAAATTCCAATTATCTATAGTTTCATCGAGATATACAGCAAGCTCTGAGTTTGCATATTCTTTGTAATCTTCCCCTAAAACAGTTGGAAAATAGCTTTTACATAGGTAATAATAGTCATCCTCACCTACCATGTAGAGATCCCCGATGTTCAAGTACTCTGCCAATTTGAACTCAACATCTTGATCAGGGAAATCTTCGTTCCTTTCCCTACGATCCCTGCCTTTCTCTCCCTTTGAGTCCATTGCCGTTTCTTCATTATTACCGGCTATCTTGGGTTTCTTTCCACGCATCTCATCCAGCGCATCACGACTTACATAGATAGAATCGGCGGTAGCAGAGTCTTCTTCCAATAGGTTGATGACGGCATCATCACCACATGCCCCCAATGTCATGACCAGTAAGGCTGCAAGCAGAAAATGTATGGTGTATTTCATAATAATCTTTTTTCATTAATACTATATTCCTAAAGAATGGATGATATTATCCCAATCTGCCGGACTTCCATCCTTACCTGTGGTTCTCTTATACAGACTTCTTCTGATGGCAGATATCGTACTCTTATGTCGGAGAACCAGCGAAGCTATGTGTATAGGGGATATATTCATCCTAAGTAACAGACTGACTTGGTATTCCAAAGGCGACATATCGGCCAATTGGCGTAGCAAAGGCAGGAAGGATGGAATCACCTCGCCGAACAAGGATTCTATGTCACTTACATCGGCTTCGGTCATCGGTTTATCATCCTCGATACATGCTTGTAGGCGTTTGGCTATAGGCGAATTCATGATGGCATCTTCCTTCTGTGCCAATTCCTCTTGTTTCACCTGTTTCTCCAAATGCTCCCTAAGTAAACCTTGCACTTTTTCAAGACGATGCTTCATCTGGATGCGTCGGATGCTGAAATAGGCAATAATCAGCGTAAGCAGTACGATAGAAGCGCAAATCAGTCCGATAATCAGCATCTGCTTGCGCTGATTCTGTATCTTCAGGTCCGCAGCCTCCTGCTTGTATTGCTGGTAGTTATAGAGGGCATTCATCCGATTGACAGACTCTGCAGCTGCCATTCTGCTCAATGAGTCAGATAGTAAACGATATTTGTTGAAATAACGCAAGCCCTCTTCCGCACGATGCTCCAGACCAGCCAACTGTGTCAATCCGCTATAGGCATCTACCTGTATCTGCAGGTCATCCGATTGGAGCATCCGTTCAAAATAAGTTCTTGCCCCCTCTGTATCTCCTCTTCTCAGAAGTATGTTCGCATAGGTGTCATAGATGCTGAACCTATCTGCGCCGCCTGCATCAGGCAGCGCTTTTTCAATTTGTTTGAGTGCTTCTTCCTCCTTCCCATTCCTGCTATAGAATCCCGCCAGTTGCGAAGATACCAAGCTTATCATCTCTTTGTCATCACTAAGCAGAGCCAGGCGTTCTGCCTGAAGCAGGGTTTTCTGAGTGATTTCCGTATGATGCTGCATACGGTGTGCAAAGGCGATGTCCCTCAGATCCAAGATCATGCCGATGGTATCATTGACAATGGAGTCGAGCCTATAAGCCTCACTATACATCTGTAGGGCTTCAGGATAGAGCGACTGGTCGAAATAGATCTCACCGATTTGGGCATAGATAGCAGGATTTATCTTCTCGCTTTCCGTCTCTTTGCTTTTCAGTAAATAAGAAATGGCTCTCGGCGCATCGCCTAAATCCCTGTATATCCTTCCAGCATAATAGTACGCCTCTGATAGTCTCTCTTGGTCCTCAGTTTTTTCATAGTAGTCAACTATGGGGATAATAAGGCTATCTGTCTTATGCAGGATATAGGCTTTGTCCGCAGCCTTTATCCGGAGCAGTTCATAATACATCTTGATTGCTTCCGGTTCAGAAGCCATGCGTTTTTCCAAGGATTCCAGTAAGGCGATGGAACTGTCTGGATGGACATAAGCCAGGCTGTCTGCCAACAACAACTCCCTTGGATAGTTAGGGGTATGATGCTGACAAGAAAGCAGAATCACAACGGCTGCCGTCAAAAGCCAAGCGCTATGTTTACCCAAATATTTCAAACTGCTTAGAATGAATCTTTTCATCCTTATATGCTAAAAATGATTCACGAAGTTATTGTTTTCACAATTATCTGCCAAACATCAAGCCTAAAACTTGCCATTAAACCGGTTTAGAAATGCATTTTCAACCTGTCTGGAGCCACTTTGTCATTATTCAACTTGTTTGGTGAAATTTATAAACCAGTTAGTCTTGGGCAGCGAAATGGGAATGCATAGTTTTACCACCGTAAAGCTATAAAATGTCAAACCTTAAAAAAAATGATACTATGAGAACATTTAGATTTCATTGGACATGCCTGCTTATGGCTGCCTTTACCTTTGGACTCACTTCTTGCAGCGATGACGACGAACCTATCCCAGAACCAGAAGATGAGGTTATCCTCACGCCAATCCCAGACGGTGCTGAGCCAGGAAAGATATATGCCATCAGCCATGATAAAAAGAATGATGTCTGTACCTTCCAGTTCTATTTTGGCGATTATTCCACTGAAGAACTGAGGGAAAAATACTCGAATGTGTCTGTTGAGCTACGAATACTAGACAGTGCAGGGAATGAAGTAATCCAGATTTCAGGAGGACTTCACTCACACGACTTTGATAACACCTGGGAAAAGATGTTCCGTGATACATTCGAGATGCCTTGTTACCTCTGCGAAAGGATAAGAAAGTTTGAGTACAGATATTTCTATCCTTTTGATGAAGATTGGACGCGCCAAAGAAAATATGGTGAAGAAACTTATACCCAACTTTGGAATTCTCCTCATTCCTTCACTAATTAATTCCTATATTTAGCCAGTATATAATAAGCATCCAAAATCATAACTGAAGAACTGAGAGACTGAGAGGTTTAAGCCTTTCACATCTGATTACTATGGTTTTATTGAAAATAAGCGATATTATACTTATCAGTAAAATAAGGCTTCAAAGGATTGCTCTCCAACATACCAAAATGCGCCTGTGAAATACCCTGTTAATAGTTGTATAGTAGAGCCGCTCTTCAATGACTCAGATTGAACATAAAAGACATCTCCAAGATGGTAATTATCTAAGATATATTCATCAATTTTTTGATTGTCCTCATTGAAAATCCTCAATCCTAATGTCCGTCCGTCAAAGGCGTATTCTATTTCTTCCTGCCTATAGTTTTTGCCGAATACGAGCTTCATAACATAGCAATCTGATCCTATTGAATACACCACTTTTAATTGAGCAGGTGGAGCGCTAGCATCAAACTTTTCTGATAGATAGTCATTGCCATCACGCCTATCTCTGCCTTTCTCTCCCTTTGAGTCCATTGCCGTTTCTTCATTGTTTTCAGTTTTTTGGGGTTTCAATCCACGTAGCCCATTCATTGTTTCCACATTACAACTAATAAAAGCTGAATCGGTTATAACAGATTCTGCTTCCTGCAGATTGACAATACCATCATCACCGCATGATCCTAATACCGCAACCAACATGACTGCAAACAGATAGCTTATAATACCTCGCATGATAATCCCTTGTTTTTAATTCAAACTATATAACCTTCACGAAGGTATTGTTTTCACACTTATCTTCCAAATATCAAGTCTAAAACTTACCGCTAAACCGGTTTAGAAATGCATTTTCAACCTGTTTGAAGCCACTTTGTCATTATTCAACTTGTTTGACGAAATTTATAAACCAGTTAGTCTTGGGGGGTAAGATAGGAAAACGTAGCTTTATCATCGCAAAACAAAATATCATACTTATCATACCTTAAAAAAGAATAATATCATGAAAGCATTTAGATTTCTTTGGACATGCCTGCTTATGGTAATCTTGCCTTTTTGCTTCACTGCTTGCAGTGATGATGATGAAGAGCCTGTCGTAGAGCCAGAAGAAGACATCATAATAGAGACGCCTCTACCAGCTGATGCTGAATCATACACGGTCTATGCCATCAGACACGAAAAACATCCCATAAGAAGTGAATGTACCTTTATTTTCTATTTCGGGGAAAATCTATACAAAGAAGAAACGATGTATCTACAAGGGATGGATAAAGACGGGGGTGTAGTTTTTGGAAAGCAACTATATTCACCACTTTATAAGGATTATGTTTCAAGAGATGATCCAGAATGGAATGTGAACAGTTGCAGCGATTGTTTTACTATACAAAGTATTGAATGTGAGAGAATAGCATATTTCATGTTTTCACTTGATATGGACGGGGATGGTTGGTACGACCCTGTGACACAACCATGGAAACCTGTCCATAACTTTTTTAAAAATATTCAGTGGCCTTAACCTCTAAACTCTAAAATGTTATGGGAACTAAAAAAATAACATGGCATTGTTTCTTAGCATGGTTTCTCTTGTTTCTCTGTCTTCCGCTCAGTGCCCAGAATGTGGTGCTGAGCGGGCAGGTGACGGATGCTGCCACAGGTGAGTCCCTGATTGGCGTGACGGTCTATAACACCGACCGCCGTACGGGTACCACCACCAACACCACGGGGCGCTATACTATCACCCTGCCCAGCGGAAGGCCGTTGGAACTGGTGTTCAGCTACGTGGGCTACGCCTCCGAGACGCAGACGCTAACGCTGACACGCGACACGAAGCTGGACATACAGCTGCGACAGGACACGCAGAACCTGAGCGAAGTGCAAGTCTATGGCACGCGCCACAACTTCGGCATCCAGAGCTCGCAGATGAGCGCCATAGCCGTGAGTGCCGAGCAGGTACGCAAGATGCCCGTGCTGCTCGGTGAGACTGACGTGCTGAAGTCACTGCAGAGGCTGCCGGGCGTGCAGTCGGCAGGCGACGGAAAGGCTGGCATATATGTGCGCGGCGGCGAGCAGGATCAAAACCTGTTCACGCTCGATGGCATCACGCTTTACAACCCCGAGCACCTGCAGGGCTTCACCTCCGCCATCAACGCCGAGGTGATGGACGACGTGGTGCTCTACAAGGGTGCCTTCCCCGCCCGCTACGGCTCCCGACTCTCCAGCGTGGTGGACGTGAGCCTGCGCGAGGGCGACATGCAGCGCCACCGCCTCTCCGTCACCGCGGGCATGCTCTCCTCACGCCTGCAGGCAGAAGGTCCGCTGTGGAAGGGGCACACCTCCTATAACATAGCAGCCCGCGTATCCTACTTCAACGCCATCGTGAAGCCGATGCTGGAGGAGGTGATCTACGACAACCCCGGGCAGATGAACGACTATGCACACATGCGCTACTTCGACGTGAACGCCAAGCTGATGCATCGGTTCTCCGAGGATGCGAGGCTCTCCGCCGTGTTCTACATGGGGCACGACGTGAACAATGCCACGCCGCTGGAGACCAGCCAGAACTACCGCTATGACAAGAACCTGCGCTTCCTGCCCGACGGCGAGACCGAGAGTGACGCACAGGGCTACATAGACAACGTGAAGCGCAGCGAGACGCGCAACAGCTGGAACAACCTGCTGGGCGGCCTGCTCTACACGCACCAGCTCAGTCCGTCCCTCAGGTTCGACGCCAACGTGAGCTACAGCGGCTACGACTACCGCCTCAGCCATGCCGCCTATGCGGACAGCTGGGTGGGCATCGACCTGTGGAACCATGGGCACGACGGTGCCGAGCTCTACTCGCAGACCATCACGGAGAGCCAGACGGCCTACCGCTCCAAGGTGGACGACCTGAGCGCAAGGGCTGAGTTTTCCTATACACTGCCCGAGCGCCATGAGGTGCACGTGGGAGTGCAGGGCAGCATCCAGAACCTGAAGCCGACGGTGGAAGCCGGCAGGCATACGTGGCGCAAGGCAGCGCTGAGCGAGGAGATCGTATGGAACACAGGTCTGGGCGACGACCGCTATACCACGTCGGAAAGCGGGAAGACCAACCTCGTCACAGGCAGGGGCACGCTGACCAGCTTCGCCGCCTATGCGGAGGACGACTGGACGGTGGCACCGTGGCTGAAGGCCGACCTTGGCTTGCGCCTGCAGGGCTACAATGTCGATGGTAAGAGCTCACTGCTGCTGGAGCCACGTGCCTCGCTGCGCCTGTCGCTGGGCAGCTTCGCCTCGCTGAAGGCCTCGTACGCCCGCATGTCGCAGGGCATGTTCCTGCTGAGCAGCGGCAGCCTCACTGCCCCCTCGGAGGTATGGGTGTCCATGGACAGGACGATGAAGCCTGGCACCTCCGACCAGGTGTCGCTGGGCATCAGCGGCGACCTGAAGAGCGGCATACAGCTCTCCGTGGAGGGCTACTACAAGTGGCTGGACGGCGTGGCGGAGTACCGCGAGGGTGCCTCGCTCTATACGGAAAGCACGTGGAGCAGGCTGGCGGCGCAGGGACGCGGACGCGCCTACGGTGTGGAGCTGCTGGCACAGAAGACCATCGGCAATACCACGGGCATGGTGGGCTATACGTGGAGCAAGTCGCTCCGCACGTTCGACCGTGAGGGCATGGTGCTCAACGGCGGGCGTGAGTTCTACGCCTCGGGCGACCGCAGGCACAACTTCAACGTGAGCATCAGCCAGCGTCTGAGCAAGAACTGGGACCTGTCCGCCGCATGGACCTTCCAGAGCGGCAGGCGCGTGACCTTCGCCACCACCACGCTGGTGGGGCAGGTGTACGACGAGTTCAACAACTACTATCCCAGCACTTCCGACGGCTATGACATCGACTACGGCAGCAACCCTGCCTATGCCGCCATCACCCTCGCCTACTATGAGGACACCTACGTGCAGCACCTGGTGCGTGCCAGCACCTACGGCCAGCGCAACAGCTACGTGCTGCCTGCCGTGCACCGCCTTGACGTGAGCCTGAGCCACCACGGCAGCATAGGTATCGGCGAGATGATATGCGACCTGGGCATATACAACCTGTACAACCAGCAGAACGTCTCCTCGGTCTATTGGGGATACGTGGGGAGCCGTCCTGAACTGAAGGGCGTCTGCATGTTCCCCATCATGCCTTTCATAAGTCTGACACTTAAACTCTGAGAAACGATGAAACACACATATCCTATACTACTCCTGCTGTCGGCGCTGCTGTGCGGTGCCTGCGAGCGTACGCTCGACTTCGAGGGTCCTGAAAATGAGAAGGCCACCGACTTGGTGATCAACGGCACGGCCGTGGCAGGCACCCCGCTGACGGTCTATCTGAGCCGAGCCTACCAGATTGACAAGGTGCCGTCCATCCAGTACTACGACTATGAGCATGCCGTCCTCTTCAAGGACGACCTCACGACCGACTACCTGACGGATGACTATCTGGCCAAGACGGCCGTGAGGGATGCCGAGGTGACGGCGGAGGTGAACGGGCAGGAAAGCTATCCGATGGCCTATGACGGCGTGGGATTCTGCTATACCTGCAGCTACGTCCCGCAGGAAGGCGACCGCATCAGGGTGAAGGCCGTCAGCAGCGGAAAGGAGCTGAGTGCCGAGACGGTGGTGCCTGCCAAGCCCGACATTGAGATCATAGGCCATGAGGTGCTGGCGGAGAACCCCTATCAGGACATGGAGGGACTGGTGAACCAGTCGGACACCATCATGCGGCTGAAGTGCCACATCTCCGGCGCAGGCGAGAACAGCTACTACCGTCTGCGCGTCAGGAGCGAACGCAGCCAGACGCTGATGACCTCCAGCCAGTATTGGAAGGACGGCGGGTGGCATAGACTGTACTACCACTACTATGTGCTGCAGGATGTTTATTTCTCAGATGATGAACTGTTCACCGACAATCGTCTGGTGCAGGGATTCGGCGGCTGGCCTGCCTATTTCTCCAATGTCTTTGAGGGCACTCAGGCAGCGGGGCACACCTTCACCATAGACAGTCCGAAGGCATACGTATCACCGGATGCGCTCGACTTTAGCAAGACATCGAGGGATGAGATTCCCGAGATAGCCCCACGCGTGATGGTGGAACTGCAGGCCATTACCCCAGAGCTCTACCGCTACTTGAAAGCCATGCAGCTTTACCGCATAAGCGGTGATGAAAAGGATGCGGAGCCTACACTGATCTACAGCAACGTGGATGGAGGCTGGGGCATCCTCGGTGCCCTAAGCTACGACCGCCACTTCGTGGAGTATGGGGAATGAAATAGCAATCCCCTCCGTGCTTCGCAGCGCAGAGGGGATTTGAATTTCTGTTCATCTATTCTATCTTAACGTGTGGGAACGCTAATTGGAAGCCGCGGCGGATGTAGTCTTATCGCTCAGTACAGAACAAATACGTCAGGACTTTTCATCACGAGAAGCCCTGACGTGTTATTTATAGATTATAAAAGAAAGAGTTTTCTATTTAGGTCGGATGATGATGGTCACCTTTCCCCTTTGATAAGCCCTGCCATCATATTTCAGCATATACACACGCGACGCTTTTTCATCCTCGGTAGCCAGGAACATGACCTTGTCTTCATCCCCCTCATATTTCCCTTCACCTTGAATGTGCCCCTTCTCACGTTCCTTCTCAAAGGCTCTGATCAGGTCGGAAATGATATTGCCACGTGTTTCCAGCGTCTTCACCACCTTCACCACCTGATGTGTCTCCGGATCACGCTCTATGGCCGAGGTATAGCTAGAACTACCCACAGTGGAAAAGTTCTCCACCAACTCATCGATAGAGTTCTGCGCCTGCACAGTGGCTGAAAGCAAGAGCAGCCATATCCATATAACTAAATGTTTCATTGCCTTGTCCTTTCTCTCTACTCGTTTAACATTCGCCTGATCTCTTCACGCAGTGCGCTATCTTCAATCTCATTGAGCACGCTCTGTTCCACATCCGTGGGTTGCGAACTAGCCACCAGTGCCTCTATTTTTAGAGCATCATCCAGCGTGCCCGCTATCTGTGCCTGTATCTTCCGCAGGTTGTCCACACGCTCCCCGTTCACTATCATGTAGCTGCCGCCATAGATCTCCTCCAGCTTGCTGGTTTCATAGGCGCGATAGCTCCAAGAGCCGATAATAGCCAATACCATCACAGCCGCGATGCCCGATACCCACTTGAACCAAGGCTGCAGAGTCACCCGTCTGGCAGTGGGCTGATGCACCTGCTCTACAGGCATCAAGGCCGCATAATCCTGCATCATGGCCCGATAAGGTTCCAAAGAAGGATCTACCTCTGCCTGGGAAAAATAAGCATAGAGCCTCCGTTCTTCCTCTAGCGTGGTCTCCGCTTCCAGAAAACGGTTCATCAAAATCTTAATCTCTTCTACTTGGTTCATCTCATGCCTCCTTCTGATATTTTTCCCTGATAGCCATACGTGCCCGGCTCAATGCCTTTCTTACGGCCTCTTCTCTACTGCCCGTGATGCGGGCTATCTCGCTGTATTCCATCCCCTCTACATGACGCAGGCGCAGGATGGTCTGCTGCATGGTGGGCAATGCCTCTATAAGATTCATCAGGCGCTCTATGCGCTCCCACTGCCCCACCTCCTCATCGGGCGGGTCCTCCGTCTCATGCGTGTCTAAGCGAAGCAAAGGTTTCTCACGCCGTAGCTTGTCCAGACACAGATTCCTGACCACCACCCTTGCCAGCGATACCATGGGAGGGGTGAGTTCATCGCGCATGTTCCACAGGCGCAGCAGGGCATCTTGCACCACGTCCTCAGCATCCTCTGCCTTCAGATAGCGCTGTGCCGTGAGCAACAGGCTCGGGCGGATGCGTTCTGCCTCTTGGATGAACTCATCGGTGGTCATGCCGTGATCAATACTTATTCAGACCCTTGATATTGATGCGTGACACCCCAGAACCATCGATCTTTACGTCATCAGCATTACCAGTAATGACCATATTGGCCACCCCAGAGTTTCGTGCCTTCAGTTCCTGACACTCCACATCCAGACTTACATTACCAGCACCGCTGCAGCCCACATCGATGCGCTTACCCTTGAAACCGAAAGTCATCTTTGTAGCCCCAGAATTACCCAGTTCGAAGTAGTCGGCCTCCACCTTCAGCTCACCATTAGTGGCACCACTATTGCCCATCTCCACCTGCTGAGCCACCAGCGTGCCATACATCTTCGTGGCACCACTGTTCTGTACATCCACCGTCTGACTTTGCACGGTACCCAACTGCAGCGTGGTAGCACCAGAGGCTTTTATCTGGAGTCTGTCGGCCTTGAAACCCTCTGTACTGAAGGAGCAAGCCCCACTGTTTTCTATCCGCTCCATCTTGGGGCAGGTCAGATACAAGTGCGTGTCCTCCATGTTGCCACGTAAGGTGGTTTTAGGCTTATACCCCACCACCAGGTCAGTCCCTTTCACTTCCACCACCAGCTTGTCAAGCTTGCGCTCATCGGTAGTGATGCGTACCTCGTAGGTATTGCCCTGCGTGTAGTGCACCTTGATGTCACCACTCACCTTCAGACCCGTGAAATCCTTCAGCCTATACGTTTTCTCCACTGTAACAGCGGCTTGTAAGCCCATCCAAGAAACTGCCAGAAGCAGCATCAGCATCATTCTTTTCATTGTTTTTATCTCCTTATTTTTAATTCTTTCATCTATAGTACGCAAGACTATGCCATTTGTGACACGTCAAAAAGAAAGATTTTGCATTAAGATCCAAATGCAGTGGCCAACAAGACATCATCCGGACGGAGCATCAGGTAGCTCTCTGTGACTTGCCAATCACTATCCTCCTGATTGCGGATGTACTGTGTCACTACCAGCGTGCCATCTATGCCCTCGTTCACATCCTGCCTTCGCATCTGACGGGAATAGCTGGCCTCTTTCCCATTCCAGTAAGCAAATTCTACCGTATAGCCATCCACGTGGTAAGTATAGTTCCAGCAATGGCTCTTTTGCCATTCCTTCTCGTTGCTGTTCCACGTCCACACCTCTTTTTGCACTAAGCGCTCATCATCATCATAAGCATAGAACTCCTTGCACTTCAGGGTGAGCAAGTCGCTCCCCGCCTGCCTTTCCATTACTTCTACAGAAGTCACCACATTACCCTCCATCACAGGGTTGATCACTGTCTGCTCATTGGCAGAGAAACCGTTCATTGTTGCCATCATAATGGCAGTAGCTGTAATAATATCCATAGCTTTAGTTTTTAATTGTTTTCTATTCATTAGACGCAATACCCCATCAAAAAGTTTCATTTTTATCCAAAAAAATATTTCTCTTTCGTTCGGGGGAAGCAACCCATGCCACCTATAATACGCTGTGGATCGGGGTTTGTGACATAGTACATTATTAGTATTTGCAGCAATAACAGTAATAACAATAACAGTTAATTGTTTAGTCTATGTATTCTACCCTTCTCCACACTGAAACTAACCTATATTATATATTTATATAAATACATTATGACTAATAGTATAGTCGCGAAAAACTAACTGTTATTGTTATTACTGTTATTGACTCAGGGGCATTTCTTGACTTTCTAACTAGCAAATAATTTTTTCCTAGTTAGGAAAATAAAATAGGGCACCTCAATAGGTGTATCATCCTGCATGAGTTTGCTGTGAAAACAAAAGAGGATGTGCCCTGTGGCACATCCTCTTACTATCATTGACA
This sequence comes from Bacteroidaceae bacterium, assembly GCA_017650045.1. Classification (GTDB taxonomy): domain Bacteria; phylum Bacteroidota; class Bacteroidia; order Bacteroidales; family Bacteroidaceae; genus Bacteroides. Next base: position 16,306 of record JAGCFP010000032.1, read on the forward strand.
TACTTGATGTTATGCGAAGTTGTCGTAGCTCAACATCTCTGGAGGTACGCCCAGGCTGTCGAGCAGACCTTCTACGGCCTTTGACATAGGGCCAGGACCGCACATGTAGTACTCGATGTCTTCTGGAGCCTCATGATCCTTCAGGTACTCGCTGTACATCACCTGATGCACGAAGCCAGGAGTGTATTTCACGCCCTTGGCATCGGCTTCTGGATCTGGACGGTCGAGGGCCAGATAGAACTTGAAGTTCGGGAAGTCTTTCTCGATCTGCAGGAAGTCCTCCAAGTAGAACACCTCACTGAGTGAGCGGGCGCCATAGAAGTAGGACATCTTACGATCGGTGGTGTGCAGCGTCTTGGTCATGTGCATGATCTGTGCACGCAGCGGAGCCATACCGGCACCACCACCTACCCAAATCATCTCACGGCCAGAGGTAAAGTTAGGATGGAACTCTCCGTAAGGACCACTCATACGCACCTTGTCGCCTGGCTTCAGGGAGAAGATGTAGGATGATGCGATGCCTGGAGGCACGTCCATGAAGCCCACCTGTGGTTTTGGCTTGAATGGAGGGGTAGCGATACGTACGGTCAGCATGAAGCGGTCGCCCTCGGCTGGATAGTTGGCCATAGAGTAGGCACGCACGGTTGGCGTGTCGTTCTTAGCCTTCAGCGTAAAGAGGCCGAACTTCTCCCATGATGGCAGATAGACTGGACCGATAGAGTCCTTATCGATGTCCTTGTTGTAGTCCATCTCATACTTAGGAATCTGGATCTGTGCGTAGGAACCTGGCACGAAGTCCATGTGCTCACCAGCTGGGAGCTGTACGATGAACTCCTTGATGAAAGAGGCCACGTTCTTGTTTGAAACTACGGTACACTCATATTCCTTCACGCCCAGCACGCTCTCAGGAATCTTGATGCTGAGGTCGCCCTTCACCTTCACCTGGCAGCCCAGACGCCAATGGTCTTGCTGCTGCTTACGGCTGAAGTGGGAGGTTTCTGAAGGCAGGATCTCACCACCACCCTCAATCACCTGGCACTTGCACTGACCGCAAGAGCCTTTACCACCGCAGGCAGAAGGGAGGTGAACATCATTGGTCACCAGTGTATTGAGCAGCGTGCTGCCACTCTCTACGTCCAGCTCCTTGTCACCGCCATTGATTGTTATCTTCACATTGCCTGAAGGTACCAGATAATACTTGGCTACCATCAGCAAAATCACCAGCACGAGGATGACTACAAGGAATACCCCAATGCTCGCTAAAATTAAACTTGTATTCATTGTATATTCCTTTCTTTAAATGTTCAAACCAGAGAAACACATAAATGCCATAGCCATGAGGCCCACGGTGATGAATGTGATGCCCAGACCCTTGAGTGGGGCAGGCACGTCAGAGTAAGCCATCTTCTCACGAATGGCAGCCAAGCCTACGATGGCCAGCAACCAACCGATACCTGAACCGATGGCGTATGCAAAGCAATCGGACAAGCCACCGATGAACTTAGGATCGCTCTCATTGAGACCGATGCGGGTCTGCATGAAGAGTGAAAGACCCATGATAGCACAGTTCACGGCAATCAGAGGCAGGAAGATACCCAGTGCATTATACAGAGAAGGGCTGAAACGCTCTACGATCATCTCTACCAACTGTACGATGGCGGCAATCACGGCGATGAAGAGGATGAGACTCAGGAAGCTGAGGTCAACGCCCTCTACCAATGCACCCTCGGCCAGTACTTTGGTCTGTAACAGATAGTTGACAGGCAGCGTCACTACCATCACAAAGGTCACAGCAGCACCAAGTCCCAGCGCAGTCTTCACGTTCTTAGATACTGCCAGGTATGAG
>JAGCFP010000033.1 GCA_017650045.1 Bacteroidaceae bacterium
TGATGGAGGCATCGGGTAAAACTTACGGCTAGCAGCCGTGCTGCTTCTATTCTTTTCTTCGCTGCAGCTCGAAGAAAAGAACCAAAAGAAGCGCCGCCGGCTGCATTTTTTCCGCTAAAAATCGCTCACGTTTTTGGGAGGGCTGCAAGACGACCGCTTCGCGCTCTAATTGGTGCAGCCCTCTTTTCCAAAAACTTTCCCGATTTTATTAACGCTCCAAAAATGAGGCCGGAAGAGCTGCGCAGCAATTCTCTAAACTCTAAACTCTAAACTAATAACTATGAAGAACAAGAAAGAACTTTTGAAGTATGGCATTCAGCTATTGATAGCGATTCTCACAGCCATTGGCACCTCATTAGGAGTATCATCCTGCATGAGTTTGCTGTGAAAAAGGGATGCACCAAAAAGAGGCTGGCTCGCAAGAGTCGGCCTTCTTTTTTGATAAGATTTTAGTATTTTCTTTGCTTTTCTATCGTTTTTCCCTATATTTGCCAAATAATGCCAACTATGGCTTGTTGTGATAAGGATAAAACTAAACGAAAATAGTATGAACTACGAAGAGAAAAAACAAGCATTGAAAGACTATTTGCTTGAACTGGCAGAAAAAGATGTGCTGGTGGCATTTTCTGGTGGTGTGGACAGCAGTCTGATGCTGCGCCTCTGCTGCGAGTGTGCCAAGGAGAAAGGCACGAAGGTATATGCCGTAACCATGCAGACAGGACTGCATCCTCATGGTGATGTGGACATCGCCCGTAGGGTGGCTGAAGAGGCTGGTGCTGAGCATCTGGTGATAAAACTTAACGAACTGGACGAGGCCGGTATCCGCGATAATCCTCTCGACCGTTGCTATCGCTGCAAGCGACTGTTGTTTGCCAAGCTTTTAGGTAAGGCTGAGCAGTTAGGTGCTACATACGTGGTGGAAGGTACCAATGAGGATGACTTGCATGTGTATCGCCCAGGTACCAGAGCTTTGAAGGAACTGGGTATCCTAAGTCCGTTGGCAAAAATTGGCATCACTAAGGCTGAAGTTCGCCAGATGGCACTGGAACATGGCGTTTCTGTGGCCCGTCGTGCTTCTACGCCTTGCATGGTGACACGCTTCCCATACAATACCCATCTGACTTACGAGGCGCTGGAACGTGCCGACAAGGCGGAGGATTGGCTGCGTCAGCAGGGATTCTACAACGTGCGTGTCAGAATTCATGGAGAGGTGGTGCGCTTAGAGATTGATATCAAGGATATGGGTGCGCTGCTTCTGAAGCGTGTGGAAATCGTGGAGGAACTGAAGAATCTTGGCTATACGTACATCACGCTCGACATGGAGGGCTATCGCCAAGGTAGTATGGACATCCATGTGAAACCTGGCTATGAGGGTAGATTATAGCATGCGGCTCTGAATGGATAGCATCAACGAACTTTTTACTCAATTAGGTTCTTTCCTCTGGGGCTGGCCCATGATTATCTTACTGATAGGAACGCATCTGTTCCTAACAGTAAGGTTGCGTTTCCCTCAGCGGAAACTCTTTACGGGTATCAAGCTTTCATGGAAGAAGGATAGTGGGGCAAGTGGAGAGGTCAGCCAGTTTGGTGCCTTGACCACGGCTTTGGCTGCGACCATCGGAACGGGTAACATCGTAGGCGTGGCTACAGCTGTCGCATTGGGTGGTCCCGGGGCTGTGATGTGGTGCTGGCTGACAGGTCTTTTTGGCATTGCTACGAAATATGCGGAAGGATTGTTGGCTGTGAAATACCGCATCAAGGATGCCAATGGCCAATGGGTTGGCGGACCTATGTATGCCTTGGAACGAGGACTGAACATGAAGTGGGTGGCTATCATCTTTTCCATATTCACAGCTTTGGCAGCCTTTGGCATCGGTTGCACAGTGCAAGCGAATTCCATCGCCTTGCTCACAAATGAGACCTTTGGCGTTCCACAATGGATTACAGGCTTGGCTGTCTGCTTCTTAGTAGGTATCGTCATCATTGGAGGTGTGCGCATCATTGCCCGTGTGTGTACGGTACTGGTGCCCTTTATGGCTGTGTTCTATGTCTTGGGCTGTATCGCTATCCTGTGCATGAATGGCTCCTTCGTATGGCCAGCCTTGAAATTGATTGTTGAGAGTGCTTTCCAACCTTCTGCTGCTGGTGGCGGACTGGTGGGTGCCACGGTGATGATGGCTGCCCGTTATGGTATTGCCCGCGGACTCTTCAGCAATGAGAGTGGTATGGGTAGTGCACCTATTGTAGCCGCTGCTGCTCAGACACGTAATCCTGTGCGTCAGGCATTGGTTTCAAGTACTGGCACGTTTTGGGATACGGTGGTGATCTGTGCGCTCACAGGCTTGGTATTGGTAAGCAGTATCTTGGCGCATCCCGACATCAGTTATGCGGACGGTGCTGCCCTCACGAAGGTGGCTTTCAGTAAGATCCCTTATATCGGTGCGCCCTTGCTGACTTTTGGTATCCTGACTTTTGCCTTCACTACCATCTTGGGATGGAGCTACTATGCCGAGAGTGCTGTGGAGTATCTAAGGGGTGGCAGGTTTCGCATGATCTACCGCGTCTGTTTCATCATCGCTCTGTTCCTCGGAAGTGCCATCAGTCTGGACATTATCTGGAACATAGCCGACTGTATGAATGCGCTGATGGCTATCCCAAACCTTATCTGTCTGCTGCTGCTTAGTGGGGTAGCTGCCCGCGAGACTAAGAAATACTTGTGGAGTGGTAGACTGGATGATGTTGAGAACTAAGATTATTGAGGATTGAGAATTGAGGATTGAGAATTGAGGATTGATTATTGAGAATTATAGCTGCGCTATGATAATTGGCTGCACGATAATTATAAATTTTCAATTTTAAATTTTAAATTTTAATTTGATTATGAAGAATATTGTATTAATTACTGGGGCAACCAGTGGCATTGGCTTGGGCTGCGCCCGTAAGTTTGCCCAAAATGGCGATCGCCTGATCCTTACCGCACGCAATGCGCAGCGCTTAGGTGAAATTGCAGAAGAACTCAAGGCACAAGGTGTGGAAGTGCTTACGCTGGTTTTCGACGTGAGAGACCGTGCCGCTGCCACAGAGGCTATCCAAAACCTTCCAAACGATTGGCAAGAGATAGATGTACTCATCAACAATGCGGGTTTGGCTTTGGGCTTGGAACCCGAATACGAGGGTAGTGTAGAGGATTGGGAAACCATGATCGATACCAACATCAAGGGACTGCTCACCATGACACGTCTCATTGTGCCTGGTATGGTGCAGCGTGACAGGGGCCATGTCATCAATATAGGCTCTGTGGCTGGCGATGCCGCCTATGCTGGAGGAAATGTCTATTGCGCTACCAAGTCGGCTGTAAAAGCCATTTCTGACGGTCTGCGCATCGATGTGGCACATTCAGCTGTACGTGTGACCAACCTGAAGCCTGGATTGGTGGAAACCAATTTCAGCAATATCCGCTTCCATGGTGATACGGACCGTGCTGCCACGGTGTATAAGGGCATCAAACCACTCTGTGGGGATGACATTGCTGATGTGGCACTTTATGTAGCCAATGCGCCTGCCCATGTGCAGATAGCCGAGGTGCTGATTCTTGCCACCCATCAGGCCAATGGTACCGTGATAGTACGCAAGTAGGATTTATTTCAGAATAATCGCTTTCAGTTGCTCTGCAGTATCGATGATGTACTGCGGAGCAAATTGTTCTAATTCGGTGCGAGGACGGAAGCCCCAGGTCACGCCACAGGTTTCCACTCCTGCATTGCGTCCTGTCTGCATGTCCACTCCCGAATCGCCTACATACAGCACGTCTTTTTTCTGTATGCCTGCGAGGCGGATAATTTCTTCAGCAATGGCAGCGTCGGGCTTAATGGGGCAACCTTCACGCTGTCCCAGAATGGCCGTAAACGCAATGTCGGGAAAGTAGTAGGGGATAATCTTGGCAGTGGCTTCCTGATACTTGTTTGAAGCAACAGCCAACTGGATGCCTTGCTGCTGTAGGAATGTCAACAGCTCCTCCATGCCAGGGTAAGGGCGACTGAGGTCTGTATTATGGACATTGTAGTAAGGGATGAATTCCTTTCGTACACGCAGCACATTCTCTTCAGTTTTCTCACCTTCGGGCAAGGCACGCTCAAAGAGTTTGTTGATGCCATTACCCACCCTGAACTTGTAAGAGTCCTCCTCATGTGTAGGATAGCCTAAGGTCTGCAGGGCATGGTTGGTGCTCTGAGCCAAGTCGGCAATGGTGTTAATCAATGTGCCGTCTAAATCGAATATGACCAACTTCTTCATAAGACCTCCACACATTTACAATTTAACGCTACTAATGTCCACAAGTCCATTGACAATGGCATAGATGGTGAGTCCGGCAGGAGAGTGTATCTGTAGTTTACGGGCAATGTTGCGTCGATGAGTGATAACTGTATTCACAGAGATGCAGAGGCTATCAGCAATCTCTTTGTTCTGCAAACCTTGCACCACGCCGATGATGACATCACGCTCACGGTCTGACAGCGCCTCTGTACCTTCCTGTCCACCTTTGAAGACCATTGAGGAGATGTTCTTGGAAACGTCGTCTTGCTTAAGTCGTTCCAGTCGCTTGATGGCTGGGGTGAAGATATGGTCCTCCACCTCCGCATGTTGGCGCAGCCATTCCTCATTGTTGTAAATGTCATAGAGGGTAGCTGTCAGTTGGTTATTGCGATGGGTATCATTAGGCAGATACTTGATGATCATCAGCTTCAGTTCGCGCAGTTTCTGATCTGTCTGTTCGTGATGCTTCGAGAAAGTCTCAATGTTGTAGTTGCTGATGGGGTGTCCTTCAAGGAGAGATTCCACATAAGGGAAGAGGGTCTTTTCCTCATACTTCATGTGGCGTCTGATTTCCTGTGCATACTCGTCATAGAATTTCATGATAAGCATACCAAGCGGATCATTCTCGTTGATACTCTCTTGAAGTTCGCGACGTATGAATGGCAACTGGAAGTCGAGGTAATAGGTATGGCTCGCTTTCAGATAATGAAGGAGGGTAGGGACGCTGATCTGTTCGTCATCCTCAAAATTCGCATAACCATTGATGGTATAGTTGACCACAGCCAGAAAAGTATAAGTATCCACCCCGTTCATCTGACAGGTTTCGCTGACGGTCTTATCGCCAAATCCCAGATGGATGCCAAATGCGCCCAGCGCTTGCAATACACTATAATTATCTTTTATCAGCGTAATCATCATGTCGCTGGATTCATACATCTTCTGATTCTTCATTGTCTATTCTTCCTTTCTGTTCTTTTGAGCGGTGCTAAGGTAAGCATTTCCCGCGAATAATGCAAGTGAAAACTCCCTGTAACTGGCGATTCTCATCGACAGAAACAAGGAGTATTTCTTAAATGTGTGTTACGTAATTATGACTAACTAATTCTTACGCTGCAAAGGTAGTGGTTCCCACAGACCTGTGCAATCACTAAAATTAGGTATTTTCACGCCATCTGCATATAAAACTGGTAAATAGGGTGTCAACCTGCATAACTGTGCATGCCTCCCAGCACATAGTTCACTCCGAAATAAGTCATCAGGATGGAAAGGAATCCCAAAATCATATAGAGGTGGAACCATTTGGGGCGACGTAACCATGTGAGGCTTTGGCGATGGAAGGCTGCACTATAGATAAGGAAGGTGATAAGTGCCCATACTTCCTTAGGATCCCACGACCAGTAACTACCCCATGAGACATTGGCCCACACAGCTCCTAAGAAAATGCCTGCGCCCAAGAAAAACACAGCAGGATAGAGTAGTAGACGACTGAATAGCGTAAGCTGCAACACACGTTGGTCATTCTCTCCATGCAGGTGTATAAGCGCCAAAGCCAGTATGCCATTGAAAAGGGTAAACGCTAAGAGCGCATAGGCTATCATGATGACGGATACATGACTACTAAGTAGTGGTGAAGCCAAGACGGGCATCAAGGGGGTAATCTGAGGATTCATCTGACCCAGATAAGACACTAACAAGGTGAAACCTGTCAAGAGGAAACCAAAGGTGACAGTGAAAGGGAATCTGCGTTGAAGCAGAACTGCAAGTGCCAAGATAGAGAGTGCCATGAACTGCATGGTTTCATAACCATTACTGAGTGGAATGCGCCCGCCAATGTACCAACGAAGCAGATAGCCAGCCAAGTGGAAGAGTAGGGCAGCCCAAAGGGCGAAGCAGAAAAAGACTTCTATAGCAAGAACGTTTGTTGTCTTAGATTTAGAAGGAGAGTTCTTTGTCCCTTTATACAGCATCCAGAAGAAGGATAGAAAGCCCAAGGTGAGGCAAACCATAAAGAGTATTTTTGTGAATGGTATGCGATTGTACCATAATTCTGCCAGCAAACGGATATGGCTCACAGGTTGCACATGGGGCATCTCTGCCACTGGTTTTATCAAGGTGCCATTTTGAAGCATCTTGATTAGCCCCACTTTTTCATCAACTTCCAGAATACCTTTGGCCAACTGATTCTGGGGTTCGTTTTGTACGGAGGTCCATAAGGTTTGCAAACGGTAAGTGTCTGCATCGTATAGTTGTTCCAGAGTAATATATTTACCAGTCACACCTAATTCTTTTAGTAAAGCAGTACTTTTCACCTTTATGAAGGGTTCTCTTTTCCAGACATCGGGATTTAGCAGCCATCCGCCAATGACCTGCTCAGCTGTGAATCCGTGATAGGAGGGACGGCCATAGATTTTCTGAACGAAATCACGCGCTAAGGTATTGAAGGGTACAATTCTGTCTTGATAAACCACTTGTACATGGCTTAAAGAATCGGCCTGATTGCGGTTCAGAACTGGTAAGGTACGCGTCTGCCCTTGAACTGTTAGGGCAAAAGCTATCATCCATACAAACAGGCCACTCTTTTTCAATAAAGGATGATGGAGCAGCTTGTAGAACTCTTCTTTTTTGGAGAACAATGTCCAAATCATGGAGAGGCCAAGCAAGAGGTAGCCTACATAAGTGACACCAGTACCCCAGGGGTCGTAGTTCACCATCAGCCAACTGCCTTGTTGGTCTTCATCGAACGAGGATTGATAGAATCTGTAACCATTCAACTTCAGGATATGATTCATAGATACTTCTGTTCTGACAGTATCACTAACTGTTTGATAAGTCACCTGGCTGACATAGTCGGATGGTGCATCTGTACCAGGATAATGCTCTATCAAGAAGGTATCCAGCTTCAGCGAGAAAGGTAAGGAGCGCATTTCCCCTGTTTCCATAAGCTGATAATTGTCTGTTGGTATTCCTGAACGCAAATGTATTACCCCCTGCTTACCCCAGATAAAAGTGAGCAAGGCGCCTCCTAAGATGACCAGGAAAGCGCCATGTAAAAATAATAGAGGTAGTCTGCGCCAGATGGCACGATGGATGAGTGACACTATACCCAATAGCGCTATAATGCCCCAACAACCACAAAACCAAAGGGTGTGGTAGATATGTTCACTAACAAAAGAGGTTCCCTTTGCCTGTTCAATGAAAGTTGCTATTCCTAAAATAAGGATAAGGGCAACCATCATGATTGTCAAACACTTTGTCAAGAGATTGTATTTGTTCATATTATTAACCTTAGAAATTAGCAAAAGACTGATTGGTGATTTTCTTGGTGGCCATACACTCCATCTCTATCAACCATCCAGGGCGACAAACGTAGGCATTTACGAACACCCGAGGAATAGCAGGAAAACGTTGTTGGTAGATTTCCTTCACCACCTGATAATCTGCAGGATCACGTAAATAAACCACCATCTGATCTATATCGCCAAAGGTGCAATCTGCTTCCTTGAGAAGCATTTCCACGTTCTCTATCATGCGGGAGGTCTGCTTGCAAATATCCCCTTCATACATGATCTCTCCTTTATTATTGATGCTGGCAGTTCCAGAAATGTACACTTTACGACGGTCGCCAAAATCCACGTAACTCCCACGCTCGAAACTCACCCCATATTCATAGGTAGGATTGAGGTGTGTGCGAGCATAGAGGAAATGAATCTGTCCGGGCTTGATACCATCGAGTGCAAAAGCATCCATGAGAACTAAAGACTCCATTTGCGGATTTCCTCCTCCAATGCCCGTACTGGCAATGAAATGAGTATCGGAGGTGAGGTTCTGCGTCTTGAATACTTCATTACGAGCTTTCACCACTCCGCTGTAGTTATGGTCTATGTCTTGAACAAAGAACCAGGTACGCACACAGTTATCTGCCAGCTTAAGGCCTTGCTCATTAAGTTTCAGTACATAGTCGCTCAGAAGCAGGCGTGTCTGGTATTCTGAATTAGCCGCACTATTTAGGTTGCCAGTGGACCATAGCTCACGATAGGCTCCATGTTGTACCTCATACATACCATCGGAGAGCATCCTGCCTGTAGCTCCTTCTATCAGATAGCACCATAGTGCCACCTTTGTTCCATTAAGAGGCGCCTGCTGGACAATTGAAATTGCACAGTCGGAACCTTCGGAAGTCATTCCCTGTAGGATGTTTGCCTGATTGGCAGCATCACTGAGGAAGTAACGTTTGAAAACAGAGTGTGCTCCTTTCAGCGCTCCCTGTAGAACAGTATCATAGGCGACAAAAAGTGCTTCCAATTGCTCCATAAAGGTGAGCTGATTATTTGTGACATACACCATCAGGTGGTGCTCTGCTATTCCTCCCTCTACCTTGAAACTGTTAACTACAACTTTGGCTTTCTCAAACTCAAATATCTGGTGTTGTCTATTATTCATAAAAACTCATTCTTCTGCGCCTTGGTTAATCCACGTCCTGATCAGTGCCAGCATATCATCGTTGACCACTTCGGCTGTATGGTTATATCTCCAACTCTTCTCTATTGAAATATCGGTGGCAAGTGCCTGATATAAAACACTCTCATTGGCCTTGCCTGGCTCCACGATATTCATTCCGTCTATCTTCTTTGAAGGCACTCCAACCATTGCTGCATGACTGCGTCCTTCTGTGAGATAGAGGCCTGCTGCTGCAGAGGTAGCAGCTCCGTGACAATTCACGCAGGTAGTGTTGAACACACGCTCTTGGATAGTAGGGAACATTCCCACATTCAGCGTGCCTGCATCTACATTGATTTCGTTGCCAGTGGCCAATTCTGCAGAAGAAACAGTATAGTAGCTTAGCACGCGCTGACGCAGACGACTGATGACGCAAAGCTCAACACTGGTAACCTCCTCCTTGATACCTGACAATGAGATGGTTACCTCGCCTCCTTCTACAGAGGGAGCAGGTACCGTCTTGGAAATCAGCGCATAATCGCTGTCATTATTGAAACCAGCTATGGCGACATAGAAAGAACTCTGTGGCCAGGTTTTTATGCCTGTGAGTCGTGCTTTCATATGGACAGTACGTCCCTCAGTAGAAATAGGAATCTCCTCTTCATAGAGACGCCCATCATCGCAAGCATTCAGACAGATGAACAGGCAAGCACCAATCAGTAAGTATAAATAGTTCTTCATTCTTCTTCAACTTATTAGAAACTATATTGCAGCATAACGGTAGCTGAATGGGTAGCCAGTCCTAAATCATCAATATCACGATCGAGCTGGGTGCTGTGCCCCGTACGTCCAATGTACTGGTACATGGCCTGTAGCTTCAGGTTGCTGTTGGGGAAGAAATAATTCACGCCTACAGCAGGCATATTTAGCAAGCCTTTCTTGTCAGTACCATTACGGTCCATGAAGTCATAGCGCGCTGCAGCCTGTAAGCGAGGGGCAACGAAATAACCACCCTGTACATAGCCACCCCAGTAGTTATAGCTATCATCTAACTTCATGCGATCTGTGAAACCTACGTTCATATAATATAGCTCTGCAGCCAGGTAGAGCTTGTTTTTCAACATGGCAAACTCCAACCCCGCACGAAAGTCGTTGGTACTCTCACTCTCACTTTCCACATTAAGGGAAGAAGACACGCCAAAGAGAATCTTATCCTCATGCAGACGGTTAGGGTTACCTTGCGTCTGAGGCATTACGCCCTTAGGCATATAAGTGAGACGTCCTGCATAAAGTAGGGAAGGGATGTGCCAGTCGTCGCTGAATGTCTTGCCTGCAGTATTCACAGACGCTCCTGTACCATTGAAGATACCCAACTCATAACCAAACTTATTGAGCATTCCATGAATCTCAATGCCTAAATCAAAACCTGTTCCGAAGTTAGGGGTAACGGCATTGAGAGAATAAGGCATGATGACTGCAGAGGTAAGGGATGTTGGAAGTACGGGCAGCAAAGTTTCCCCCAGCGTGGTGAGATAAGCATGGGTATAAGGTGTCTTGAACTTACCTAAACGCACAGCAAACTTTTCGCTGGCTGCATAGTCAAACCAAGCTTGCTGTAACAACGCACCACCACTTCCTGCTGCATTGATAGAGAGGTTGAATGAAACCTTTCCAAATGCCTTTCCCGTGAATCCCAGTACGGCATAAGGAATGGAGAATCCAGAATTGGCTACATTATCCTGATTGTAAGCTTTGTCCAGTCCCTGGTCATCATAGTAGTTGAACTTTCCTGCCGTTTGTACAAGCAAGTAGGGTTTGAACACGAAGTCTCCTTTCTTTGATTGGATGGAGAAACCTTCCCGACCAGCCAATGACACTACACCGTTGTCAGTATCTTCCTCATATTGAGCCATAGCAATCACAGGAAGAAAAGCCATCAGGGTGATCATTACATATTTTTTCATATTGTCAGATTTTAGTTGTCTTTTATAATGATTTTAAGAATGCTATCAAGTCGTCTCGATCAGTCTTTGACATGTTCTTGAAGAGGTTCTTTGATGCCTCTCCTTCACCTCCGTGCCACATGATGGCTTCCACGAAGTTGCGTGCACGTCCATCATGCAGGAAGTAAGTATGTCCGTTTACCTTCTGCTGCAAGCCCACACCCCAAAGTGGAGTAGTGCGCCACTCATTGCCACGAGCTAAGCCACTGACGTAATTATCATTCAACCCTACGCCCATGATCTCGCTACCCATGTCGTGTAACAGAAAGTCGGAATAAGGATGTATCACTTGTCCACCCAGCCAAGGAAGCTCCGTACCTGCCAACAACGTAGAGCCACGTGGTTGGGTATGAAGGGTAGTCACATGGCAGAGGTGACATTTGGCCTGATAGAACATCTGCTCGCCCCGGATTACATGGGCATCGTTTACATTGCGTCGTGCAGGTACTCCCAGACTCTGCATATAAAGGTCCACGTTCTCCATATCCTCAGTTGATACATCGAGCTGATCATAGAGCAAGCCCATCATACTTCCTTGATTGATCTGCAACTGTCCTTCACTTATTTCCTCGGGATAGCGGCTGTTGGTCATACCCATATCACTACTGAAGCCTAACTCCACGGTGAGGTCTGCATGTTGTGCCTTGTTGCCAGAAAGTCCTAATTGCCTTACGCCACGCTCTACAATATAGTTGGCCTTGCCACTAATGCCATATTCAGGATAATTGCTTCGAGCAGCCAACTGTTCTATTTCATGACGATCGATGGCCATGATTTGTCCCATACCCACATGACGCAAGGGGATACGTACTGTGCAGAAAAGATCTTCTGGAGCGATGCTGTCAGCATACCACTCGTATATTTCAAAGTTTGGTTTAGCCAGTTCGTATGCTTCACCATCAGGGAACTGGAACTTTTGGAAATCCCACGTCACACGAAGTTTTCCCTCAGGCTGTACGCCATAGATAGCATTGTCGTGTATCACTCGTCCATAATCTGGGAAAAAGGCTCCATTCTTACGGGTGACGTAAATTAATGCTGACGTGAAACCATAGGTACCAGAGCCTCCTTGAGTCCAGAGGGTAGGCTCTGTACGACCAGCATTGCGGTGGCAACTGCCACAGGAGTAACCTGCATACACAGGGCCCAGACCTCCCATGTGCCCATTATTGTTGATAGTTTTCACGTTGTCGTACAGCTGGTCACCACGTGTAAAACGGGTATCATAAACACCTGATACCCACTTTGCTGGTTGGTCATAGGCCACGGCAGAGTTAAAGAACACCGTAGATGTGCCTGCAGAGAGTGCATACCCCTTCGGGATAGTCATTTCTTCAGCCACTATCTGATCGCCCGTTTCATCACAGGCAGTCAATGTTCCCAGCGTAACGACAAACAGTAAAAATTTAATAGTTTGATTCATAAAAACGTAATAAATCTTTTAAACGTCAAAAGTAAAGTGAAAACTGAACACACGTAGCATTCAGAATTCGCTTTACTCTGTAAGGCTTGTAAAATCCTCTTTGAACTTTACTTCGTATGATCCTGGATGTAAGGCTTCAGTTCCTCGTCCAAGATTGATTCAAGTTCGCCACAAGCAGCCATGGCAGCCTTTGCCTCTGCACTATTGATGTTGTTGCGGAAAGGCTGTGGGATGGCCAAGATTGCATCGATGGTACCCTGGATAGCATTCTTCACTCTGGTATCAAGGTCTGCATTCAGTTTGGCTACGATGGCAGAGAGAGAGTTGGTATTCACCTTGCCATCGCGTGAGCCAAAGTAAGCATTGCGGATAGAGCGGATGTTATTGGCATAGTCGTCACGTGAGTGCCAACTGTACCAGGACTCTACGGCATAAAGTGCACCTTCGGTATCACCGCTGGTGTAGAGGTTGTATGGATCCCCAATTTTGGTAGAACCAACCTCACTGGCAATATCAGTACAACCATCAATGAGTTGTTCCACACAATTCAGTGCGCTGCTGAAGTCCTGGCGTCCATCATGTGCTTTGAAGATAGTAGCATAACTATCGCCTCCATTGTAAGACTTTGTCCAGTCTTCATACAGGGTAGTGGCATCTGCTCTCAGTAAGCGGGCTACGTTCTCCATATAGTTGCCCCAAGCGGCAGCATCTGCATCAGCGTATTCCAAGTCGATGGCATTTTTTGAGCCTGATTTGGCAGTAGTATTGCGAGCTTCCCCATCTTTGAAAATCAGGTATTCCAGAGTATGGAAACCTCTTACTTCCTGCTTGGAAGCAATCACATCATCATCTTCGTCATAGTCACCTTCCCATTCCATCTCTGCCCAGTCTTGAGAGTTCAGGATGGCTACAATGGCTTCTTGATCAAGTGGCCAACTGTCCATATTAGGATCTAGGCCTTTGTCAGCCACAGGGCCGAAAAGGAATGCCTCACTTGATTCCCATGGTTCACGTGCAGAAAGCCATGCCTCGCAGGCTGCCTTGAAATTGGCATCCGTAGGGTTCTGGCGGAAGGTAGTCACAGCATTGTGAAGGGCCACATTCTTATTCTGCAAGTCGGCATAAGTTGGCACTACCACAGCATCGACATACTGATTCACGGCAGCGGCAAGCTGATCTACGGTGATAGAAACCTCATCTACTGGCTCTGGAGTAGGGCTTGGCGAAGGGTCATCATCGTCACTACAAGCTGTGAAAGACAAAGACAATGCCAGCAATCCTGATAAAAATAAATACTTTTTCATGACTTATTAAATTATGTTAGTTACAAATTAAACCTTAAACCTAAACTAATATCTACTTTTGGAAAAACCAACCAGCATAGGCAATACCGATAGCAAACTCATTCTCGCTATTGTATTTACCTGTACCGAATATTTTCTGTGTGCCAATCTGGCGGGTAGTATAATCAGCTTTTACCACTAAGTTGGGCAGTGGCTTCCAGTTAAATCCCACGCGCCACATACTCACCTGGCAGCGAGCATCCATCGTCTGTCCTACATCGCCTTTCTCTTGGGGGTTGTAGTACTCATAGTGAGCAAACGGGATGATGGAAGGGAATCTGGAGTTATTGAAGACGGCATTTAAATTGACACCCACTTCTGCGCTGTAGGTCGCAGCCTCCGAAGCAAAAGGAGCCTTGCGCCCATACGGAGACAACTTAGAATAAGAGTTATTCACAGAAGTAATCCCTGCAGCATGAGCCACATGTCCGCGAATATAGTTGGCACGTGCTGTCAGATACTTGTTGCTATACTGAGCATCGAAGTTCCACAGCTTCACAGGAATCTTGCCAAGCTGATCGTAAGTCGTCAGCTTGTCTGCATTCTTGGCAGCATTCGCAGAAAAATAGAAAGAGCCGCCAACCCGCAAATTTGGGATGCCCTTATAATCTAAACGGAGAATGTAAGCTGGAGATGTAAAGTTGTCGCTCTCGAAGAATCCTTGACGCCCTCCCTTAATCCAGTCGTACTTACTGAAACCATTTGGATTAGGCCCGGAAACAATCATCGCTTCATAGTCGAAAGTGCCATAACCCTTGCCAATGGTACCGTAAAACTCGATGCCAGTCTCATGCCAAGTGGAGGGGATGATTTTCGTTTCACCTTCAGGACGTGAGGTTCCGAAGAAATTTATAGGCTCATGGTGGGTATTGGTTAAGCCCACGGGTAGTATCATGTGGCCAACACGCACGTTAAACTCTGGAATAATCAGACGAGTGATGTGGAACTGTTCCAAAGCCACTTCCCCGCCTTTTTCAAATTCCTGTTCATACTCACCGTTTTCAGAACCTGTGCCAGCTTCCAGTTCATAGGCAGAACCCGTGCCTCCCGACTCAAATTCTATTTCGGCTCCAAGTATCCATTTCTTATTGAACTTATAGTCGAGTGCTAAGACAAAGCGAGGGATAGAAATATCATTGTGATCTATTTTCTTATTGCCTGTAGCGGTGCCTGTGCCCCAGCGGTTCAATCCGTAATCCATCCGACGTGCCAGCATCTCACCATAGCCTCCGAAACGGAATTTCCAATCGTCCTCTGAGTTTATTTGTTCTTTAGTTACAGATTGATATTCTTCCTTATTTTGGGCTTTGACGGTAGTAGTAAGAGCCGTTAGGCCACACAATAACAAACATAAAACGTTCTTTCTCATACTCGATACTTCTCTTTTGCGATGCAAAGATAGTCTGAGTATGAAAAAACTAAAATACCTAAAAATGAGTAAAATAAGGAGATGGTCAGAACTGCACTTCCCTCACTGGTGCCGTGAATGAGAAGAATCGGGCAGTTGCATTGGTGATGTACAATACAGCCATGTTGTCATCATCTGCCTTGTACATTGACTTTAATTCCTCATTGCGATTCAAGAACTCTTCCTTGACACTCAGCGTCTCATCATTTACCAGAGTACCGCTTAGGCGCATCCACTCAGCACCAGATTGCTTCATGGCACAAATCTCAAACTTGCCATTCTTTGCCAGTTGCTTGAATACATCCTTCACTTTACCCGTCATGATGTAAAGACGACCATCGATGATCTCTGAAACGCCAAAGGGGCGAACACGTGGCTGATTCTCTTCGTCTGTGGCAATGAAGAATGCGCCGCACTCCTTCAGATATGCCTGAACTTCTTGCATGATTACTTCTTTCATTTCTTTAGTGTATTTATTGTTAGTTAATAAGTATCATGCTGCAAATATACAAAAAAACAAGAGAAAAGTCCAATTATTTGGATTATCTGACTCGCTATGAGCGCATGCCTTCGTTTATTTATTTATCTTTGCAAATAGTAATAGGTTAGGAATAGATGCTAAGAAACTTTGTTGCCATAGACTTTGAGACTGCCAACGAGCACCCCTGTAGTGTTTGTTCGGTGGGTGTTGTTTTGGTAAGACAGGGAAAGGTGGTGGATACCTTCTATAGTCTTATCCATCCTGAGCCAGAGTACTTCAGTTACTTCTGCCAGCAGGTACATGGTATCACCCGTGAGGATACAGACGATGCTCCCGTATTCTCTGTGGTGTGGCAGGAGATAGAGCAGCGCATCGCAGAGGTTTTTCCCGATGCCCCCAGCATCCCCTTTGTGGCACATAATGCTCCCTTCGATGAAGGCTGCCTGAAGGCTGTCTTTAAGGTCTATCAGATGGACTATCCCGACTATCTGTTTTACGATACCCTTACCGCTGCCCGCCGTGCGTTTGGTGGAGAACTCCCCAATCACCAGTTGCATACAGTAGCTGCCGCCTGTGGGTATGATTTACAGCATCATCACCACGCTCTGGCCGATGCAGAAGCTTGTGCCGCCATTGCCTTATACCTTTTATAGAAGCCAAAGCGTAATGGTTAATAGAAGTTAAATCGTGGATAGAAGTAAGCAGTAAGTGGAATAATGACTACATTTGTATTAATAGTAGTGAATACGTAAATAAAAGATAACTTGTAAATTGAAATATTATGAAGCAGATTAAAGTTTTCCTCGCAGCACTGGTGTGCTTTATGATGGTGCCAATCTTGGCTTGTGCAGATGGTCGTCCCATTCCAGTAGAACAATTGCCTGCCGAAGCAAAGGCATTCGTTCAGAATAACTTCCCTAATTTGAAGATCGTTTATGCAGAAAAAGATGGGTCAGTCTTTGAGACAAGGCTCAGCAATGGCTCTGAGATAGAGTTCGACAAGAAAGGTACTTGGACCAAGGTGGATTGCAACTTTGATGCTGTGCCCGATGCCATCGTGCCATCATTCATTACCTCTTACGTGAAGTCCACCTTCCCAGAGGCAAAGATCAATAAGATTGAGATAGACCGCAGGGGATATGAGGTTGAGCTGTCTAACGATATCGATCTGACATTCAGTAAGGACGGACAACTCCTTAAAATGGATGACTAAATAGACATTCCAGACTATCCTCTCTTTAACTTGTATCTTTGTCTGCATCCTAACCGCGCAGAGATATGAAAGTGATAGTAGCCATAGATTCCTTCAAGGGATGCCTGAGCTCTGCCGAAGCCAATGCTGCGGCTGCTGCAGGGGTGATAAGTTGTTGCCCCGATGCCGATGTCTGCCAGGTGGTAGTGAGTGATGGGGGCGAGGGCTTCCTGGAGGCTTTTCAGTCAGCCTTAGGAGGTGAGATGGTGGAGCTGACGGTGTGCGACCCCTTGATGCGTCCCATCATGGCTCACTATCTGCTCTGTGAGGGACAGTTGGCTGTCATAGAGATGGCACAAGCCAGCGGGCTCACCCTGCTGAAACCCGAAGAACGTAATCCTTTAAAAACCACCACCTACGGCACAGGCCAGTTGGTAGTCGATGCCGTGCAGCGTGGTGTCCAGCACATCATCGTGGGCTTAGGAGGCAGCGCCACCAGCGATGCAGGCGTGGGTATGATCTACGCCCTGCAAGATGCCTTTGGGAAAGACATCCGTTGGGAGGACATCGAGGCGCTGAAACACGTGCGCTTCACCATTGCTACCGATGTGAAGAATCCCCTCTACGGCGAGAATGGGGCTGCCCATGTGTTCGGACCTCAGAAAGGTGCCACACCCGAGATGGTGGAGGAGCTCGATCGCAAGGCTAAGGCATTCGCCCAATACTCTGCCATCTACTTCGATGCCGACCACTCCGAAGACGAAGGCGCTGGCGCTGCAGGAGGCCTTGGCTATGCCTTCCTCCAGTACCTCCATGCCGACTGTCAGCCAGGGATCGACCTGCTGCTGAAAGCTATTCGTTTCGATGAACTCACGTGTGATGCCGACCTTATCCTTACAGGTGAAGGAGCAGCCGACCGTCAGACGCTGATGGGTAAACTTCCCGCTGGCATCTTGCAGCATGCAGGAGATATTCCCGTCTGTCTGCTGGCAGGGCGTGTGTCCGACAAAGAGGCTTTGCTCCGTGCTGGCTTCTCCCGTGTGGAGTGCATCAATCCGCCAGACATCACCCTCCAAGCAGCCATGCGCCCAGAAGTGGCACAGCGCCATATTCAGGAAACCGTTGCCAGAGTGATGGGATAATGACGGTTTATTTTGGATATTTTAGAAAAATTATTATCTTTGCAGAAACGATTTATCAGACTTAAAATATAATAGTATTATGTGTACATGTGACAAATGTGGGACCCCAACCCCAGGCACAGGAGGTCAGACCTATGTGCCTTATGAAGAGCGCACCGGCAATGAGTCGATCGTGTATTTCACCCGTCAACTCTCTGCAGAGGGACTTATCAAGGCCTATGAGCAAGTATGCTCCAGGATAGGCGGACATGTGGGTGTGAAGCTGCACACAGGTGAGCAGCACGGCCCTAACATCATTCCACGTGAATGGGTAAAGCAGCTGATTGAAAAAGACCTGCGTGGAGCCAACATCATTGAAACCAATACCTATTATGATGGCGACCGCTACACTACCGAACTGCACCGCAAGACCATCGAGGTGAATGGATGGACTTTCTGCCCCGTGGATATCATGGACGAGTTTGGCACCACCACCTTGCCAGTTAGGGGAGGTAAGTGGTTCAAGAAGATGTCTGTAGGAGCGCACCTCACCAACTATGATTCCCTGGTGGCACTCACGCACTTCAAGGGACATACCTGCGGAGGCTTCGGAGGGTCCAACAAGAACATCGGTATTGGCTGTGCAGACGGGCGCATCGGTAAGATGTGGATTCACACCACGCCACTGCAGGACGACCAGTGGGACATCGTGGAAGAGGAGTTCATGGAGCGCATGACGGAATCTACCAAAGCTACTATCGACTACTTCGGCAAGCACGTCACCTATGTGAATGTGATGCGTAACATGTCAGTATCCTGCGACTGTGAGGGACTGGCTGCCGAGCCTGTGGTAACCCCTAATGTGGGCATCCTTTCTTCTACCGACATTCTGGCCATCGACCAGGCTTGTGTGGATATCATCTATGCCATGACTCCAGAAGACCAGCACGCCATGGTAGAGCGCATTGAGACCCGCCACGGACACCGTCAGCTCTCCTATATGAAGGAGTTGGGCATGGGCAACAACCGCTACGTGCTCATCGACCTTGACAATGGTGGCAAGCGCATTACTGCTGCCGATGCCGTGATAGGCCTGAAGCCGTTTGTCAGAGAGTAACTGCTGATTCACAAAAACAAAGAGGGCAACGTAGTCATTACGCTGCCCTCTTAGTTTATAGAAGTGCCCTCAGCGCCTTTCAATCAAAGGCAACAACTCACGCTCAAAAATCCTGCGCTCCACAATGCGGTAGTGCGGGTCATAAGCCTCACTATAAGTGTCGCTGTGATCCATCTGGTACTCGCCCTTTTCCAGCACGGCATTTATCTGCGCCTCCTGCACAGCAAAGTGGGGGAGGTTCTCCAGTCCCATATCACCTATCACCTGGCGGATAAGGCGCCACTCTTTCTTCCATTTCTTCACGGTATAGGGCTTGATGCTGTTCACGCTGCGCACAAAGGCAGAGAAGAACGTGTCATAGTCTATCAGTCCCTCATGCAGCACCCGCAGGTTCACACGCAGTAGGTTCCCCTCAAAGCCCGTAGGCTCATAGTAGGCACCCTCAAAGCGCTTGGCAGTAGCCATCTCCTGTCGCAGATAGCTGCCAGCCGAGGTAGTGTCGGCTATGATGTGCCCTGGTCCGAAGCGGTCTTGAAAGAACGACTTATACAGATCCTGCAACTCCGATTTCGGGTAATCCGTCCTCTGTCGCTCTATGGCAGCACGTATCTTCTGTTTCCGCGTCTGCCCATTGGCTTGGGTACAAACCATCAGACCTACCATCAGCAGCGCCGCAGCCCATGTATATGGAATCAATGTCTTCATGTGCGTTATTTCTTTAAATATTTCATTGCAAATGTAGAAATAAAAATCGTATCTTTGCTATGAAATCAATTTTTTCCCGACTATGATAGAACTGAAGAACGAACAGCTGACGATCCTTGTCGCTGAGAATGGAGCCGAGCTCCAGAGTGTGAAAGACGTTGATGGACGTGAGTACATGTGGCAGGCAGGCCCAGAGTGGAGCCGCCATTCACCCATCTTGTTCCCCATTGTCTGTAGTGTGAATAACGGTACCTATGTGGTAGATGGCAGGGAGTATCACTTGCCCCGTCATGGCTTTGCACGCGACGCCCTCTTCACCGTGGTGAGCCAGACCACCCAGAAGGTCACCTTGGCGCTGCATGAGTCTGAAGACACGCTCCATGTCTATCCCTACTGCTTCAATCTCGGCATCACCTATAAGTTGGAGGGCAATAAGATTCAGGTCATCTGGCATGTGGAGAACACCGACTGCCGTGAGATACACTTCCAGATAGGCGGACATCCTGCCTTCAATGTGCCAGGTGGGAAGTTGGAGGGCCGTATCAAGTTGGACAATGAGGCCCCCATGACTACGCTGAAGAGCTATCCCGATGGCAGTCACGACATGGAGGAAGTGCCTCTGGAGGCCGACATGGGCATCATGGAAATCACCAGCGAGTTCTTCCGCAATGATTCCGTGAAGATACATAAGTGTCAGACCCACCGAGCCATGTTGGTAGATACTGATGGTGAGCCCGCTGTCACGGTGGATTATCAGGCACCCGTCTGCGCCTTCTGGAGCCCCTACGGCAAGGAAGCTCCCTTCGTCTGCATAGAGCCTTGGTATGGCATTGGCGACCCAAGAGGCTTCAGCGGAGAGTTCAAGGACAAGCCCCTGATGAACCATCTCTTGCCAGGTGCCTCGTTCATGAGCAGATACACCATTACCATAGGGTAGGAATCTTAATGTCAATGATTATGAAAACCAAGAATCATTTCCTGAAGGCGTGCGCTGTAGCCGCTTCATTAGGCGTTTTAGGGATGCTGTTCCCCCAAGCCGTCCAGGCTCAGGGCACACAGACATTCACCCAAGAGCAGTTGAAAGCCTATTTCGACCTCCGTCCTACACCCGACAAGTGGGTTGATCCCACGGGCAAGTACGCTGTGGTGATGGAGGTGGACCCCACCTTGGCAGACCATACCATCTACCATCCCGTAGATCTGAGTGCCTTCCCTAAGAAAGACAAGCTCCCTGTGGTGCTGATGTCGGGTCCCGGATGTGATGATGACGGTGATTCCTTCCGTCCGTTCTGGACAGAGATTGCCTCACATGGCTACCTGGTCATAGCTACGGGTGAGCCAGTGCCCGATGGGGTACGTGCCGCTATGGGAGCCACTACCGAGGAAGATATGAAAGCCGGGCTCGACTGGATTCTGGCTGAGAACCTGCGCCCAGGGAGCAAGTATTACCAGAAGGTAGATACCCACCATATCGCCCTGTTTGGACAGTCGTGTGGAGGCGTACAGGCGTTGAAGTTGGCTGGTGACCCGCGTGTGTCTTTACTTGGCCTCTGGAACAGCGGACTGGGCGCGATGGCAGATAATGCCGACCCTACACGCAGCAGCCTGATGGGCATCACCCCCGCCGTGAAAGAGCTGCTCATCCACCTCACCATCCCCATTGCCTATTTCGTGGGAGATACCGATGCCGCCCGTCCCAATGCAGCCATGGACTATGACCGCATCCAGAGCCCTGTGCCCGTGGTCTATGCCGTGCGAGAGATCCCAGGCGATGCCCATGGTGGCACCTTCCGTGAGAAGAACGGCGGCTCCTTCGGTCAGGCAGGTGTCGCTCGGCTCGACTGGCAGTTCAAGCGCAGCAAGAAAGCCGCCAAGATTTTCAAGAGCACCAAGTCCCTGCTCTATACCGATAAGAAATGGGTGGAGGTGAAGACTAAGAATTTGAAGTAATATTCTTGCCACATGTATATAAAATCATCTCCATCAATGAGCCTGATGAATTGTGGGGATGTGGTATTAGTTTTTTAGCATCGGGTAATCAAGCCAAGCAAAATGAAAGGGGGCAGTGAAGAAATATCGCTGCCCCCTTTTTTATAGAATAAAACGAGAATAATCACAGCCCGAAGGTTTCTGCAATCTTTTCCAGATTGTCGCGGATAGGGATGTGCTGCGGACAAACATCCTCACACTGGCCGCACTGGATGCACTCGTTGGCATGAGCCTTGCCGTGACCACCTACCAACCAGCCTTCCTGATGACGGGCTAACTTCATGTCGCCATAGAGGGTGAGCATGTTCATGGCTGCGAAGGAGCCACTGATGCCGATGTTTTGCGGACAGACCTTGGCGCAGTAGTTGCATGTGGTGCAGGGGATGATGGGGTATTTCTGAATAATCTCCTGTGCCTGCTTCAGCGTGGCTTCCTGTGTAGGGGTGAGGTGGGTGAAAGTCTTCATGTAAGACAGGTTGTCCTCCATCTGTGCCACGTTGCTCATGCCACTGAGTACGGTAATCACACCCTCCAGATTGGCTGCAAAGCGGATGGCCCACGAGGCTACTGACGATTCTGGCTCAGCTTGCTTCAGCAGCTCTACGACCTCCTGCGGTGGAGTGGCCAGCATGCCGCCCTTCACGGGTTCCATGATGGTGATGGGCTTGCCATGACGGCGTGCTACCTCATAGCAGGCACGACTCTGAATGGCAGGGTTCTCCCAGTCGGCATAGTTGATCTGTAGCTGTACGAATTCTGCCTCGGGGTGCTTGGTCAGGATCTCTTCCAGCTCCTCAGGGGTGGAGTGGAAGGAGAAGCCCACGTGCTTGATGAGTCCCTTTGCCTTCTGCTCGAAAGCCCAGTCCCACAGTCCGAAATCCTCAAAGAAATGGGTGCGCCCTTCGCCCAGATTGTGTAGCAGATAATAGTCTATGTAGCCTGCGCCCGTCTGGTTGAGCGACTGCTTGAACTGCCCGATGGCCTCGTTGCGTGTCTTGCAGTTAATCCAGGCTGCCAACTTGGTAGCCAACTGGAATTTCTCTCGCGGATAGCGCTCTATCAATGCCTGACGGATAGCAACCTCGCTGCCCGGGTATGCCCATGCTGTATCAAAATAGGTGAAGCCTGCCTCGAGGAACTTGTCCACCATGACTTTCACCTGCTCCACATCAATCTTACCATCGGTCTGAGGCAGTCGCATCAGTCCGAAGCCTAATTTCTTAATGCCTTGTCCTAATTCCATAATCCACTTTATTTAGTTAGTCATGAGACAAAGATACAATTTTCTGTTCCTTCCTACAAGAAATGCGCCCATTTTTTAAGCATAAGCGCTTTAGGATTTTCAAAAAAACTCTATATTTGCAAGTTGTAAGTACTTAAAACCGAAAGAATATGAATAGTAGATGTTTAGTGATGATAGCCGTTGTCTTGGCCATGGCATTCCAGACCCAAACAGCGTGGGCACAGAAGAAGCGTGCCAGCATGCGCATGGAGATCTGTGAGGCTGAGTCTAACGATAATGAGTTCTCCGTATTCACCTACAAGGATGGCGACGGGCCCAACAACTATTACCTGGGACTGGGTAGGGTGACGCGACTGATGGATGTGCTCTTCGACCCGGACCTGGTGACAACCTCTTTTGACCACATCGATGAGACGTGCATCTATCTGGGAACCACCAATGAGGAGGCGTATGAGGCGCTGGGCGAGATGCTGAAGATCTATGACGAGAACGTGGACTATGTGACGCAGTTCAGAGGCAGGGTCATAGGCGGAAACGGTGAGACGCTGGGCGATGAGCAGATGGTGGCGTGCCAGGTGACGAAGAAACTGCTGGGTGGCAAGCAGCTGATGTTTGTGTTCATGAGCGGCAAGTACAGGGCAGAGGCGTTCCTTGGCAAGTCGGTAATCAAGGAGCTGCGCTTGGGACTCAAGATAGACAAGAAACTGCATAAGAACAGAGATAAATAAAGACTATGAAAAGAACTAACATTCTGACGGGCTTCCTGATGGGAGCCTTGATGCTGCAGGCCCAGCCACAGCACTCTAAGATAATGGACGAGGGTGGTACTGGCCCTTACAAGGCGGTGATGACAGACGATGCACAGTTGCCCGGATACACGATTTACAGGCCTGCCGACCTGCAGACTGCTGCCCGTGTAGAGGGTCCGCTACCTGTGGTGCTGTTTGGCAATGGCGGATGTGTGCGCACCTCGTTGGGCTTTGCCAATTTCCTTACCGACATTGCTTCGCAAGGCTATGTGGTGCTGGCTGTGGGTCCCTGGAGCGATGGTAGTACCGAGGCAGAAGATCTGTGGGCCATAGATGATGCCAACCATACCCTGAAAGTCAGCGATGCCAAAGAACTGGTGAATAAGGCGCTGAACTGGCTCTCTGCAGAGAATCAGCGTCAGGGCGACTACTATCATGCCGTGAACCCTGAGAATGTGGCTGCCATGGGACAGAGCTGTGGTGGACTGCAAGCCCTCATCATGGGTACGATGGGTGATGCCCGCATACGCACCACGGTGGCGCTGAACAGCGGTGCCAACAGTCCGGGTGACCTGCTCGACAAAATGATTACGAAGGCCGACCTGCAGAAGTTGTCTGCGCCCATCATCTATGTATTAGGTGGCAGTACCGACAATGCCACTCCCAATGGCAGCGATGACTACCGACTGATAAACCACGTGCCAGCGGTGGTGGCCAGCTATGAGGCAGGACATGGGGGTACTTATGCCGAGCCTCACGGAGGCACTTTCGGAAAGCTTACGCGTGCCTGGCTGGACTACCAACTGAAGGGTGATCAGCGCCAGGAGGCCCTGTTCCGCTATGCAGAGACAGGTAATGAGTTCGAGGGCTGGACCATCCATTCCAAGAATTTCACTCCGCTGCAGACCTTGCGTCTCTATCCAGAAAAAGCTCTAACAACTTCTGATGAACAGTTGGCAATCAACATATTGGGTGAGGTGACTAATATACAGAAGGTAACAGATCCCAGCATCACGGTGAGCCTGCCTGATGCCGATAAGGCTACGGGAGCAGCTGCCATTGTGTGCCCAGGTGGGGCGCTTATTTCCCTCTCTTGGGATACAGAGTTTCGCCAGATAGCCCAATGGCTCAATGCCCGTGGCATCGCTGCCATCGGACTGAAATATCGGCTGCGTGCCGGCTTCCCTGACATGAGTAAGGTGGACCAGACCAAGGGCATGCCACGCCGCATCACGGTAACAGAATTTGCCGACATTAAGAATGCCAATGCCAATCCCTCTGTGCTGATAGGTGGTGATCCTGAGATAGACAACTCCATAAACGATGCCTTGGAGGCCATGCGTCTGGTGAAGGCATATGCCGCAGAGTGGCACATTGACCCTGCCAAGATAGGGTATATGGGTTACTCTGCCGGTGGTGGCGTGGCTATAGGTGCTACGGTGAAATCAACCCCAGAACTGATGCCTGCCTTCCTCTGCTCACTCTACGGCCCTGCGCTGGATGATGTGGTAGTGCCTCAAGGTGCGCCACAACTCTTCATCGGCGTGCATGCCGACCATCCCAGCGTGGCAGCAGGA
Source organism: Bacteroidaceae bacterium (assembly GCA_017650045.1). Classification (GTDB taxonomy): domain Bacteria; phylum Bacteroidota; class Bacteroidia; order Bacteroidales; family Bacteroidaceae; genus Bacteroides. The sequence goes on from JAGCFP010000033.1 coordinate 25,103, forward strand.
TGCCTGGCCCTGTTCTTGGAGTGGAAGAAGGCTGGGGTAGATGCAGAGCTGCACATCTATGGCGAGGGTACTGGTGGCCTGTTTGGCGGTGGCCAGAATGCCGACCGCAATACCCCCAACGGCTCTTGGCAAGAGGCTTTCTACAGTTGGCTGGTGGCGAAGGGGCTGAACTGATTCCACAGGCTTAGCCCTACGCAAGCGTACTAAATAGTCTAAATTAATCATTTCCGAAATGAAAAAATATATCCTAAACTTAATATTGCTTGTTGCGCTGATGTTGTGCAACTGCGCAAATGACAATGAAAAAGTAATCATTCAAACAGCAACTCAAGAAATGAATGGAAATAACAATCAAAATCCATCCGACAAGGTAATCGATAAAATGAACGTTACCATAGATGGTGTAACAAAGACGGTAACATTGGTAGATAATGCTGCCACACGACAGTTGGTCGCTAAACTGCAGGAAGCATCTGTCAGCATCACCCTCAACTCCAGCGGAGGTTTTGAGATCTGGGGCTCCTTAGGTTTCTCACTTCCTACAAGCAATGAACAAATAAATGCACAGCCTGGCGATGTGGTGCTTTATAACGGCAGCAACATCTGTCTGTTCTACGGTTCAAACTCATGGAGCTACACCCGCTTGGGGCATATTGACGGACTGACGGATGGTGAGTTAAAGACATTCCTCAAAGCAGGCGAGAGTCATATCAACGTCACCCTATCACTAACTGAAACTAAATAATCTACCCATAATGAAGAGAATCTTCATCATGAGTGTACTGCTGGGCGGAATGCTTTATCCCCTTCGACCAGGAGGAGGACTTCTTTAAAACAAATCTGAGATAAATTAGGGATAATATAGTGTTGGCGCAAATAAATTGCTATCTTTGTAATCATAATCTGCAATTCTCTTTCGACATCAGGATTGTAGTGAAAAGAATGCTGTTTCATTAATTAATATATTACAAAGATGCAGTTTGTTATTAAAGCTTATGACGGTGAAGGCATGCTGGACAGAAGGATGGCGGTAAGAGCACGTCACTTCGAAGGCATGGAGAAAATGAAAGCGCACACGCTCTGTGCTGGTGGGATGCTGGACGATGACGGCAAGATGATAGGGTCTGTACTGGTGATGGAGTTCGAGAACAGGGAGGAACTGGATGAGTACCTCGCCAATGAGCCCTATGTGGTAGAGCATGTGTGGGAACGCATTGAAGTGGAGCGGATGAATGTGGTGGTTTTCAACGGTGAAATCCTCAGGCAGCGAATCTGAACCACAGGTGGCATAGAAAAAGCGTCGGTCCAATACTTTTTGTTGAGCCGACGCTTTTTTATTAGGATCTGTTTAGAATATCGTCTTCAGCCAAGTCTCCAGTTCCAGCATCATCTGGGCATGGTAAGGGAAGCTGTCTAAGATGCCGAAACCATGCTCGCCCACGGGATAGACATGCATCACGGCAGGCACGCCTTTCTCACAGAGGGCAGCATAATAGCGGGCGCTGTTGAGCGGTGGTACGGCAGAGTCGTCAGCTGTGAGGACGATGAAGGCCTTGGGCGTCTTCTCGGTCACTTGCAGTTCGTTGCTATAGAGGCGCACCATTTCTGCAGAAGGCTCCTTGCCAAGCAGGCCTTCACGAGAGCCTTGGTGGGTGAACGAAGCATCCATGGTGATTACAGGGTAGAACAGGATTTGGAAGGCTGGGCGTACATCATCGGCAGCATGGGTGGCAACGGTGCTGGCCAGGTGTCCACCTGCAGATGAGCCCATCACACCTATCTGATTAGGATCAATATTCAGTTCCTTAGCATGGGCCTTGAGGTAGCGGATGCAGGCATAGACATCGCTGGCAGGTACCAGGTGGTTGCCGTGTGGCATGCGGTAGTTCAGCAGCACGGTGGCGAGGCCTTGCTGTTCGAAGAAATTGCGCCAAGCATAGCCCTCGTGATAGATGGCTGTCATCATGTAGCCACCACCTGGGCAGACTATCACCACGGGTACGGGCTTGTCGCTCTTCGGCACGAAAATCTCACACTTAGGTGCCGTTTCTATGGCATTGGCAGGCAGGTTATTGTAATCCACGCCATTCTGAGGCAGGGAGCCATCGCTCCACAGGTCAATCTCTGTGCCGCCTAAATTTCCCAACATCTGTCCGATGAAACGCTGTTCCATCTGCTTGGCTACCTGGGCATGGGCACCAGCAGCCAGAAAGGTCATAATGACCAACGAAATAATGCTCTTTCTCATAGTGGTATATACTTTTATATCTGTGCGAATTTAGGCAGAATATTTGGGATAAGCAAAATAATCTTTATTTTTGCAGAGTAAGACGAAGGATTATGGGGATAGGATTCATCATATTCACGGCAATAGTGCCAGCATTGGTGCTGCTCTTCTACATCTGGAAGAAGGATAAGTACAACCAGGAGCCGCCCATGCAGCTGATCAAGGCGTTTCTCTATGGCGTATGTGCCACATGGGTGTCGCTGGGCATTTCTATGCCGCTGCGCTCCATGGGGTTCTTTACCGATGCGCCTGCCAACTGGCTGGATGAGATCAGGGTGGCGTTATTTGGTGCCGGATTGCCAGAGGAGACAGCTAAGTTGCTGATGCTGTGGCTGGTGGTGCGACGGAATCCTTTCTTCGATGAACGAATGGACGGGGTGGTGTATGCTACAGCGGTATCGCTGGGCTTTGCGGCGCTGGAGAATGTGATGTATGTGACTGCCAACTTGGATCATTTCTTCTATGTGAGTGTATCACGTGCGCTGCTTGCCATTCCAGGCCATTTCTTTTTCGGTGTGCTGATGGGGTATTACTACTCGCTGGCGCACTTTGAGGACGGAGAAAACAAGCGACTCTACCAGTTTCTCACCTTAGCTGCTCCCGTGGCAGCGCACACAGCCTTCGATGCTGTCTTGATGGTGATGGAAGTGGCTCCAGCGCTGACCTATGTACTCTTTGCTGTCTTCTTTCTTCTGGTACATCAACTCTACAAGCGCAGCAGTAAACACATTGCCGATCTGTTGGCTCGCGATGAGTGGCAGAAAGGGAGGGATGTGTTTAAAGTTTAGAGCATATTTGGTCAACGGATTTTACAGATTTATTGATATAGTATAACGATATACCAGTATTTCAATATTCAATATTTAATATTTAATATTTAATGAATTGAGATATCTGTTGGCTTCCTGTAACGTCTCCATTTTTCCTATATCAAACCAATAGCGGTCGGACTGTATGGGACTGGCCTGTATGCGTGCTTTGTGGCAGACGGAGAGGTAGAAGGGGATGATGGAGAACTTACCGCTCCAGCCATCCTCACGCATATAGCGGAGCAGGGTGGGTGAGATGACGTGTATGCCACCAAAAGCCCA
>JAGCFP010000034.1 GCA_017650045.1 Bacteroidaceae bacterium
CATACCGATAGCCCAGAAGAAAGAGAGACGTGGTGCAAAGGCATCGACGTCGATTCCTGCGTTAACACCGGTACGGAGGTAGTCCATACCGTCAGCAAGGGTATAAGCCAATTCGATATCGGCTGTAGCACCTGCTTCCTGCATGTGGTAGCCTGAGATAGAGATAGAGTTGAACTTAGGCATGTTCTGCGATGTGTACTCGAATATATCAGCAATAATCTTCATTGAGAATGCAGGTGGGTAAATATAGGTATTACGCACCATGAACTCCTTCAAGATATCATTCTGGATAGTACCAGCCATTTCCTCAAGCTTAGCACCCTGCTCCAGACCTGCGTTTATGTAGAATGCCATAACAGGCAGCACACCACCGTTCATAGTCATAGACACAGACATTTTGTTCAATGGAATACCGTTGAAGAGGACCTTCATGTTCTCCAATGAGCAGATAGACACACCGGCCTTACCCACATCACCCACTACGCGGGCGTTATCTGGGTCGTAACCACGGTGAGTAGGAAGGTCGAAGGCCACAGACAAACCCTTCTGACCTGATGCCAAGTTACGGCGATAGAATGCGTTAGACTCCTCAGCGGTAGAGAAACCAGCGTACTGACGGATTGTCCAAGGACGCAAAGGATACATGGCTGAGTACGGACCGCGCAGATAAGGAGGAATACCTGATACGAAATTCAGGTGCTCCATGCCTTCCAAATCTTCTTTGGTATAAACAGGCTTAACATGAATGTGCTCAGGAGTTTCCCAATTGAACTCATTGCCATTAGCCTTCTGCCAAGCCTTACCATCGGCAGGCTTCAAAGCAGCATAGATATCTATATTTTTAAAATCTTTTCTCATTTCTTCAAAAGTTTAGCGTTGTACTCTTTCATTGTCTCCAATACGTTGCACCTCACATGGATGAAGTTCTCAATGCCAGCAGCCTTGAGATCGTCCATGCAAGCAGGAGCACCAGCTACGATGAACATGGCACGTCCGTTCAGATATTGGAATGCAGGAACTGCATACTCTGCATATTCGTCATCGCTTGAGCAGAGTACCACGATATCAGCATTAGCAGCCAGAGCAGCATCTACACCTTCTTCTACAGTCTTGAATCCAAGGTTGTCGATTACCTTGTATCCTGCGGTAGCAAGGAAGTTGCAAGAGAACTGAGCACGAGCCTGACGCATAGCCAAGTTACCAATAGTAAGCATGAATGCGATAGGAGTCTTCTCGGCAGCCTCAGTCTCCAGACGCAAATCCTCAAACTCACTGGCAGCGCGGTCGAACTTCAGAGTAGGAATCTCTGTTTCACCACCACAGTTGCAGCAGGTTGCTACAGGACGCTTGCCATTACTGGTCTCAGTGAAGTTAGGATACTGGTTTGTACCCACGAGGATTTCCTTACGCTTAGCCACGTTTGCATGGCGGGTCTTGGTGCTCTCGGCAATGGCGGCCTGAACTTTTCCAGCCTTTACCTGAGCATAGAAACCACCATCTTCCTCAACGGCAAGGAACAACTTCCAAGCCTGCTCTGCGATAGAAACCGTCAGAGTCTCAATGTAATAAGAACCGCCAGGAATATCCACCACGCTACCGAAGTGGCTCTCTTCCTTCAGCAGGAGCTGCTGGTTGCGTGCCAGACGCTCTGAGAAATCAGATGCCTCTTCATAAGTTACATTAAACGGCGTCACAGTCATGGAGTCTACACCACCCAGTGCGGCACTCATGGCCTGAGTCTGCGTACGCAGCAGGTTCATGTGAGCATCGAATACGGAAAGATTATAAGTAGAGGTAGTAGCATGTACGTGAATCTGGCAAGCCTCCTTATTATCGGTGTACTGAGCCATGATATCTGCCCAAAGCATACGTACGGCACGGAACTTGGCAATCTCCATGAAGTAGTTCAAGCTGATACCCAGGTTGAAACGCAACTTCTGGTTGGCTGTCTCTGCAGGAACACCGGCTTCTACCAACTTGCTGATATACTCATTACCCCAAGCCAGTACATAACCCAGCTCTTGATAAATAAATGAACCAGCATCGGTCAGCGTCACACCATTCACACTCACTACCTGGAACTGTGGCAGCTCTGCTGTAGCCTCGATGAGTTCCTTAGCTACCTCAACACCATTCTGCAGCTCATGGCCGCGAACCATCATCTTATTGATGAAGTCGAAGTCGATAGAACCTTTCAGCTTCTCCAATGGATAACCCTGCTTCTTGAAGTAAGCCACCAATGCCTTAGCCAACTCTACTGCATGCTTCTGGCAGCCATAGAAATTGAGTTCTACACACTCAGGCTGGATGCCCTGGAGCAATGTCTCCAGATAAGCCTCGGTGATGTCTGCACGACCTACGTGGAATGACAGAGAGTCGATACCGCGATTCAGGATGTCGAGTGCCTTCTTATTAGCCTCAGCAGGATCCTCAACCTTAATTTCCTGACGAATCAGCCAGTTGTTCTCAGACTTTTTCTTACCTCTCAAGTAAGGGAACTCACCTGGCAGGGAGTTCACAGTCTTCAAGTCTTTCAAATCTTCGAGACGATAGAAGGGCTGAACATTGAATCCTTCGTTCGTTCTCCAAACCAATTTCTTCTCAAACGGAGCACCTTTCAAGTCAGCGGTGATTTTGTCAATCCACTGCTGCGTGGTGGTAGGCTCAAATTCTGAGAAGAGTCTTTCCTTAATTTCTGCCATAATTTATTTGATTAAAAATAGTTACATTAATAGCAGCGCAAAGTTACATATTTTGCTGCATATTTTAATAGAAAATGCAAAAAATATGCACAAAAGTGTCCGTTAAGCCACTTTTGTGCTCCAAGATTGCGCCAATTGACAGGCACAGTTTCTATTTCCACATGTAATAATGGGAAACAGGCACTAATTTAGATGCTCAGTTTCCTTCGGATAAATGACTCTAAGAAGTCCACAGTTCCATCGATTCCCAGTTGTGAGGAATTGATGCAGAGATGGTACGATTTCGCAATGCCCCATTTCTTGTTGGTATAATAGTTGTAATACTCTGCACGCTTCTTCTCACCCTTCTCCATAAACTCCTCTGCCTGCTCCGCAGTAAAGTTGTGGAGTTCCATCAGTCGCTTGATGCGGTCATCCTTGTCGGCAGTGACGAATACGCTTACGCAACGAGGGTTATCACGCAGGATATAGTCAGCGCAACGTCCCATGAAGAGACACGATTTCTCTTCGGCCAAGCGACGGATTACATCGCTCTGCACCTTGAACAGAGCATCATTACTTAGGCTATTCATGGCTGGAATACTACCCTCCGAAATGAAAGGGAAGCGAATGCTGAAGAGGCCTCGTGGTCCAGATTGAGCCTGCTCGTCGGCACGCTCGAAAAACTCGGCACACAATCCGCTCTCTTCCGATGCCAAGTTGATAAGTTCCTTGTCATAGAAGTCAACACCTAATCTGGCTGCCAGTTTTTCTCCCACGGCACGGCCACCGCTACCTAACTGTCGGCCTACGCTTACAACAAATTTCTCAGTCATTTTCAGTGTTTTAAGGTTATTATCCGAGCAAATATAAATCAAATAATCTACAAAACGAAAGAAAAACAACTATTTTTTCATTTTGTAACAAAAATTTTACATCAGGCCATAAAGAATGTCTTGAATCCTACTCCAAAAGCATACGGAGTCTCTCCGTCCAGTCTTCTCCCTCACGAGGCTGGTATGTCTGGATGCCGAGGGAGGCAGCCACTTCCACATTGCGAAGTCCGTCATCGAGGAATAGTGTTTCCGAAGGTTTGATTTGCTCTTTCTCCAGCATCAGTTGGAAAATGGCAGGATCAGGCTTCATAATGCCACATTGATAACTCAAGTAGCAGGCATCGAAATAGTCGCTCAGTGCATGACCATCACCGCTGAATTCAGGACTCATGGCCCAAGACATCATATAGGGATTGGTGTTCGAAAGCAGAATCAAGCGAAAGCCTTTCTGACGTAGGGCTACTAGGGTATCGAGGTTGCAGCGTGGCACACTCTGTACGAAGCCCTTCCAGGCATGGAGGCAGTCGGCAGGGGTAAGGTTGCATCCTGCCAAGGCACTCAGTTGTTCACGGAATTCTTCCGCCGAAATTCTTCCACTCTCCAAATCACCGAAGATGCCCGATTGTGCAAAAGGGTCCAGATAGGTGCGGATATTCTTCACACCCATGTCATAGAACCGGCGTACGGCCTGCTCGAAATCCAATGTGATGACAACGCCTCCTAAATCAAATACTAGATTCTGTATCATGATGTTTAAATTTTCTGAATTGCCACCATAGCATCGCACCTGCTACGATGGTGGAAATAAGGTCACTGATAGGCATGCTGTACCACACACCGTTTTCGCCATAGATTTCAGGCAGGATCAAGATGCACGGCAGCAAGAAGAGCAACTGGCGCGTCAGGCTCAGGAAGATGGCCTTCGGTGCCATACCAATACTCTGAAAGAAGTTGGTAGTCACCATCTGGAACCCGATTAGAGGGAAGAAGACGACCACGATACGCAATGCCTTTACTGAAATGCGAATCAGTTCTTCATCGGTCGTAAAGATACGGATCAGTACCTCTGGAACCAACTCGCCTAAAACAAAGGCAGTGGTAGTGACCAGTGTAGCCCAGAATATCGTGATTTTCAGCACCTCCGTCACACGGTGATAAAGTTTGGCACCATAGTTATAACCTGCAATAGGCTGCATGCCCTGATTAAGGCCCACGCACACCATGATAGCCACAAAGACCAGACGGTTTACCAATCCATAAGCACCGATGGCATAGTCGCCACCCGTACGCATCAAGGCCTTATTGATAAGAATCACCACCAAGCAGGCAGCAAGGTTCATGAGGAACGGCGCCATGCCAATGGAGAGAGAGGCGGTCACAATGCGTTTCTTCAGGCGGAAGATGCCACGACTGAAGTGCAGCAATTCGTTCTTGTTGGAAAACAACTTGATCTGCCACATCAGCGAGAGACTCTGTGCTATGACCGTAGCCACAGCCGCACCACGGATACCCATATCCAGTCCGAAGATGAAGATAGGGTCGAGAATGATGTTTACCACCACTGTGGCGATGGTAGCATACATGGAGTCCTTAGGATGTCCCGACGCACGCAGCAGGGCGTTCATGCCAAAGTAGAGGTGCGTGATGACATTACCCAAGAGGATGATCTGCATATAGTCGCGTGCATAGGGGATGGTGTTCTCACTGGCACCGAAGAAATAGAGGATAGGATCCAGAAAGGCCAGCGCCACCACCGTGAGCAGCAAACCCAAACCGATGTTCAGGTCCACCACATTACCAAGCACATGACGTGCCGTGTCATAGTCTTTCTGTCCCAGTTTCACGGACACCAGCGTAGAGGCACCCACACCCACCAACGAGCCGAAAGCTCCTGCCACGTTCATCAGCGGAAAGGTAATGGCAATACCGGAGATAGCCATGGCACCCACGCCCTGACCGATGAAGATGCTGTCCACCATGTTATAAAGCGAAGAGGCCGTCATGGCAATAATGGCAGGAATGGCATATTGCGCCAACAGTTTACTAACTTTTTCTGTACCCAGCGCAGTAGGTATTTTTTGTTGTGTCATAAATATCTCCTAATAAATCGGAGGCAAAGGTACGCATTTTCTCTATACAAAATAGGGTAATCTGAAAAATTCTCCGTAACTTTGCCCGTAATTTGAGAAGAATGTTGTTTTATGAACGTTTTAGAATTAAGCGAACAAGAAATTATACGCAGGCAAAGTCTGCAAGAATTACGTAATATGGGTATTGACCCTTACCCAGCTGCCGAGTTTCCTACAAATGCCTTTAGCACTGATATCCGTGCTGAGTTTAAGGATGATGAGGAGCAGAAACGTGAGGTGATGATAGCGGGTCGTTTGATGAGCCGTCGCGTAATGGGCAAGGCAAGTTTCGCAGAGTTGCAAGATTCCAAAGGGCGCATCCAGGTGTACGTCACCCGTGATGATATCTGCCCAGATGAAAATAAAGACCTTTATAACATAGTATTCAAGCGCCTTTTAGACATTGGTGATTTCATCGGTGTAACGGGGTTCGTGTTCCGCACACAGACGGGTGAGATTTCTGTACATGCAAAGAGTCTTACCTTGCTTTCCAAGAGTTTGAAACCACTCCCCATCGTAAAGTATAAGGATGGCGTGGCTTACGATAAGTTTGAGGATCCAGAGCTACGTTACCGTCAGCGCTATGTGGACTTGGTGGTGAACGATGGTGTGAAGGAGACCTTCTTACAGCGTGCCACTGTGATCCGCACCATGCGCCGCGTGCTCGACGAGGCTGGCTATACCGAGGTAGAGACTCCTACCCTGCAAGCCATTGCCGGTGGTGCCAGTGCCCGTCCGTTCATCACACACTTCAATGCTTTGAATACCGACATGTATATGCGCATCGCCACGGAGCTTTACCTGAAGCGTCTCATCGTGGGTGGTTTCGAAGGTGTGTATGAGATTGGAAAGAATTTCCGCAATGAAGGTATGGATCGCAACCACAACCCTGAGTTCACTTGCATGGAGCTGTATGTGCAGTATAAGGATTACAACTGGATGATGTCTTTCACGGAGAAATTGCTGGAAACCATTTGTATCGCGGTCAATGGCAAGCCTGAGCGTGAGGTAGACGGACAGATCATCAGTTTCAAGGCACCTTATCGCCGTTTGCCAATCCTCGATGCCATCAAGGAAAAGACAGGCTTCGACTGTGAAGGCAAGACGGAAGAAGAGATACGTGCTTTCTGTCTCTCTAAAGGCATGGAAGTGGATGAAACCATGGGAAAAGGCAAGTTGATCGACGAGCTTTTCGGTGAATTCTGCGAAGGCACATTCATACAGCCAACCTTCATTACCGACTATCCAGTAGAGATGTCACCGCTGACTAAGATGCATCGCAGCAAACCTGGACTTACCGAACGCTTTGAACTGATGGTCAACGGTAAAGAACTTGCCAATGCCTATTCAGAGTTGAATGATCCTATCGACCAAGAGGAACGCTTCAAGGAGCAGATGAAGCTCGCCGACAAGGGAGACGACGAGGCCATGATCATCGACCAAGACTTCTTGAGGGCATTGCAATATGGCATGCCTCCTACAAGTGGTATCGGCATCGGTATCGACCGTCTGGTGATGCTCATGACTGGCAAGACCTTCATTCAGGAAGTGCTCTTCTTCCCACAGATGAAGCCAGAAAAGAGTGCGCCAAAAGACCCTGTAGCTAAGTACACCGCCCTGGGCATCGACGAAGCGTGGGTTCCTGTGATCCAGAAAGCTGGCTATAACGTCGTGGAAAGCATGAAAGAAGTGAATCCCCAGAAACTCCACATGGAAATCTGCGGAATCAACAAGAAATACAAACTGGAGTTACCAAACCCAAGCGTAGCCGACGTGCAAGCGTGGATTGAGAAAATCTAAAGCAAGCTGAGATGAATTCATTAGGAAGGATAGCAATCATGGGCGGAGGTAGCTGGGCCACAGCCATTGCCAAAATGGTGTTGGCACATCAGCCCTACATCAACTGGTACATGCGGCGCGAAGACCGCATTGCCGAATTCCTTCGTCTTGGACACAACCCTGCTTACCTTACCGACGTACAGTTTGACATCGACCGTATTCACTTCAGCAGTGATATAAATAAGGTAGTGGAAGAATCAGATACCTTGATCTTCGTCACGCCTTCCCCTTACTTGAAGAGTCACCTTACCAAGCTCACTGCCGATGTCAGCAATAAGTTCATCATCTCGGCCATCAAGGGTATCGTGCCAGATGAGAACGTCATCGTTTCTGAATATTTTCAGAAAGTCTATGGCGTACCTGAGGAGAACTTTGCAGTCATTGCCGGACCTTGTCATGCAGAGGAGGTAGCTTTCGAGCGTCTGTCTTACCTTACCACCGCCTGTGCCGACATCAACAAAGCGCACATGGTGGCACAGTTGGTAACATGCCCGTACATTAAAGCCTCCATCAGTCGTGATGTGGCAGGCATAGAGTATGCCTGTGTGCTGAAGAATATCTATGCCATCGCATCAGGCATCAGTATCGGATTGAAGTACGGAGATAACTTCCAAGCAGTGCTTATCAGCAGTGCCAGTAGGGAACTGGAACACTTCTTGGAGGTTGTTCATCCTTTCAAGCGCAACGTGAAAGACTCCGTTTACTTGGGTGACTTGATGGTAACTGCCTACTCTAAGTTCTCAAGGAACCGTTCTTTCGGAACCATGATCGGACAAGGTTACTCTGTCAAGAGCGCACAAATAGAAATGCAGATGATTGCTGAAGGTTATTACGGCACCCGTTGCATCACCTTGAAAAACATGGAATGCAATGCTGAGATTCCTATTGTAAACGCCGTGTACAACATACTTTACAAGCAGGCATCCCCCTTGGCTGAGTTCAAGCGACTCATTGAGGTACTGAAGTAAGAAAATTAATAATTTATAATTTATAATTCATAATTCAAAAGTATGATTAAGTTAGACATTGAAAAGACATTTGGATTTGTATCCAAGGAAAGTGTATATGCTTATGCTCCAAAGGCAAAAGCTGCTGCAGAAGCATTGGAAAATGGTACTGGTTTAGGTAACGACTTTTTGGGATGGCTTCACCTGCCTTCTTCCATCACTAAGGAAGTGCTCGATGATATCAACGCTACCGCAAAGGTGCTGCGCGACAACTGTGAAGTAGTGATCGTTGCAGGTATCGGTGGCAGTTATCTTGGTGCCCGTGCCGTGATTGAGACCTTGAGCAATAGTTTTGAGTGGCTGAAGGAAAAGAAAGAGAATCCAGTGATTCTTTATGCAGGCAACAACATCAGTGAAGATTACCTCTATGAACTTACCGAATATCTGAAGACCAAGAAGTTCGGTGTGATTAATATCTCCAAGTCAGGTACTACTACAGAAACCGCTTTGGCATTCCGTCTGCTGAAGAAGCAGTGCGAAGACCAGCGTGGCAAGGAAATGGCACGCAAGGTCATCGTAGCCATCACCGATGCCAAGAAGGGTGCAGCCCGCGTTACTGCCGACAATGAAGGCTACAAGTCATTTGTTATTCCAGACAATGTAGGTGGTCGTTTCTCCGTACTCACTCCAGTTGGTTTGCTGCCTATCGCAGTTGCAGGCTTCGACATTGAGAAGTTTGTAGCAGGAGCTGTAAAGATGGAGAAGGCTTGTGGTGTAGATGTTCCATTCGAGGAGAATCCAGCCATGATTTATGCAGCCGTGCGCAACGAGCTCTATAAGGGTGGCAAGAAAATCGAGATTCTGGTGAACTTCTGTCCGAAACTGCACTTTGTCAGTGAGTGGTGGAAGCAGCTCTACGGAGAGAGCGAGGGTAAGGACAATCTGGGTATCTTCCCAGCCAGCGTAGATTTCACTACCGACCTTCACTCCATGGGTCAGTGGATTCAGGAAGGCGAGCGCAGCATCTTCGAGACCGTGCTCTCTGTAGATAACGTCAACTACAGCCTGTCTGTTCCAAGTGATGCAGAGAACCTCGATGGTCTGAACTTCTTAGCAGGCAAGCGTGTAGATCAGGTCAACAAGATGGCAGAACTGGGCACCCAGTTGGCACACGTTGACGGTGGTGTTCCAAACATCCGCATCTGCATCGACCGTCTGGATGAAGAAAACATCGGTGAATTGCTCTACTTCTTCGAGAAAGCCTGTGGCGTGAGTGGCTATGTACTGGGTGTGAATCCATTCAATCAGCCAGGTGTAGAGGCCTACAAGAAGAACATGTTCGCCCTGCTCAACAAGCCTGGTTATGAGGCAGAGTCAAAGGCTATCCAAGCCCGTCTGAAATGATAGACATTCAAGCATCTATAGCCCGCTATCTTCGTGATAGCGGGCATTCTTTTATCCATCTTAAGGCAGTGCTCTTCGACATGGATGGCGTGCTTTTTGACTCCATGCCCTATCATGCCGATGCGTGGGTAGCCTCCATGGCCAAGTTCCATCTGCCCATGACGCGAGAAGTAGCCTTCCTCAATGAGGGGCGCACAGGCATGAACACCATCGCCATGATCTATAAGGAGAAATACGGCGTGGAGCCCAGCAAAGAGCTGGTTGATCGCATCTATGAAGACAAGTGCCAAGAATTCTCCAAGCATCCAGAGCCCGATCGCATGCCAGGCGCCTACGAGCTCATCCAGCAGTTGCAAGCCGATGGCATCACCCCTGTCTTAGTGACAGGTAGTGGTCAGTACTCCCTCTTTGAGCGCATAGACCGCGTCTATTCTGGCATGTTCGCCCACGATAAGATGGTCACCGCCTACGATGTGCACCACGGCAAGCCCAATCCAGAGCCCTACCTCATGGGCCTTCAGAAAGCAGGCGTTTGTGCCAATGAGGCCATCGTGATAGAGAATGCCCCCATCGGCGTACAGGCAGGTGTGGCTGCAGATATCTTCACCATTGCCGTCAATACCGGTCCCTTGAACCCCGAAGTCCTTCTCAACGAGGGCGCCAACCTACTCTACCCCTCTATGCAAGCCCTTTGCGACGGGTGGCAGGAGCTGAAGAAAGCACTACTATGAATTAAAACGTTACCTTTAAACACGTATAAATATGCAATGTCCTCTGTGGAAATGCATAAAAATCTCTGGAGCGTAAATTCAGCCTCCCTCACGAGGGAGTTTTTACGCCCTCACGAGGGAGGTCAAATTTTAGAGTAAGGTAGAGGGTCCTCTCCCTTCTTTTCTTGCATATTTATGCAATGAAGCGTGTCTCGTATTCATTTATTTCATTTCAGTTTATTCAAAAAATACACACGCACTTCAATACCATCCTGAACCTGTAAATAGAATTTACTAAAATAAAACTTCGTTCTAAGCCTTAATGTATATGTGTGCACTAAAAATATAAAATAATTGAAATGAAATAAAAGCCATCAAGCCTTATTGACTTAAATAACTAAAGTCATCGCTTTATTAGTTTACGTAAACATACTCAAATCTATTACACTAATTTGATAATTTCACTCCAACGTGTAGTAGAATTTTTACTTCGGAAGTCGTGCTTAATGGCATTGGCAAATACCTCGGCCTTGCCTTGCCCATTCTTCTGCTGGTACTGCTGGGCACCTAAGACCACGGTCTCTGTGCCCTGTGTGCGGTTGATATGGTCTATCACGGCATCGAGTCGCCGCATGCGCTGTATGGACTCGGCATTGATGTCAAAAAGATCGGTCTGCAAGGGGGCTGTGGGCTGTATGCCCATCACAATCACGCCTGCCTTCTTGTAACGGTAGCCTGGTCGGTAGATCTTCTCTAATACTTCATGCGCTGCCTGAACTATCTGTATGGTGCTATTGGTGGGAGTGAGGAGTCGGGTTTCTTGCATGTTGCCGTATTGCAAAAGGTCCTCACGGAAGGGGTTGGTATGCAGGAACACGCTCACGATGCTTGCCACCGTGTTCTGCCTACGCAGTTTCTCGGCACAGCGTGCTGCATAATTGGCCACATGTGTGCGAAGGCTTTCTATGTCGTCCACCATGCCGTTGAAGCTACGACTGGTACAGATGCTTTTCTTGTCGCACAACTGCTCATTGGGCACGGCATCGGTACCATTCAGTTCTTTCCAGATGCGCAGGATGACGATGTTATTGAAGGTGGCATTCACCCATGTTTCTGACTTGTCTGCAAAGTCCAATGCCGTTTTTACGCCCAGTCCTTCCAGTCGGGATGCATACCTGCGGCCAATGCCCCACACGTCGCCAATGGGAAAGAGGCTCAGCGCCTTGCGCCTTTTCTCAGGAGTATCTATCACGCAACAATGACGGTATCCGCTATGCTTCTTGGAGAAATGACTGGCGACCTTCGCCAGCGTCTTGGTGGGTGCGATACCTATGCTGACGGGCATGCCCACCCCTTGTCTGATCTTCTGGTGCAGCGCCTCACCCCATTGCTTGTAATAGCTGCCACTAAAGCCTGAGAAATAGACGAAGCACTCATCTATGGAGTAGCGGAAGAAGGCAGGAGCGTCCTTGGCAATGAGACTCATTACCCTGCCCGTAAGCTCCCCATACAACTCGTAGTTGGAGGAGAACACGACGATCTTTTCATCGGGAAACAATTCTGCCAACTGGTAGTATGGGGTGCCAGCCTTGATACCCAGAGCCTTCGCCTCGTTGCTACGCGCCACTACACAACCATCGTTGTTACTCAGCACTACAACAGGCTTGCCTTCAAGGTCGGGGCGGAACACCCGTTCGCAGCTCACGTAACAGTTGTCACAGTCCACGATGCCATACATACTCAGTGCCTCCACATCTTGATGCTCCATATCACGACCCCCCACACGATAAAATTATCGCCAGCCTCGATGCGTATGGGCTGAAAATCACGGTTGGCTGGGCGCAACTCTATATAACCCTCGGCCTTATGGCTGCGGTCAAGGTACTTGATGGTAAAGCCATCGTTCACCCATGCCACGACGATGTCGCCGTCCTCTGCCACTAATGAACGGTCGATGACGATGAGGTCGCCTTCCCGTATGCCCGCCTCTATCATCGAGTCGCCTGCAATGCGCCCATAGAAGGTGGACTCCGGATGACGGAGCAGGTCTTTCAGATCGAGGCTCTCATGCATGTAATCATCTGCAGGACTGGGGAATCCTGCCATTATTTCTGTAGCCAACTGCAGCTCCATCTGGCTGAAGTCGGGCTTATAGAGAATTACTTCGGGGGTCTTGGTATCCATATCCTTCTATTTGAATAAAGGAGCTGCCTAAACAGCTCCTTTTATGAGTGACCCGGGCGGGATTCAAACCCGCGACCTTCAGAACCGGAATCTGACGCTCTATTCAGCTAAGCTACCAGGCCATAAACGGTGATCTGCGCACAAAGATATACAAAAGAAGAGAAACAGACAAATGTTAAGGAGTTATATTATTGAGCGCATAATCTGTTATTTTGAACAGACTTATACAAAATACGCATGCAAAATGTCAAAATATTCCTCATTTTTGTGTCACTATAAATAAAAAAGCGCTATCTTTGCAAACAAAATTGAAATATTATTGACATGCATCTAATTAAACCTGAACATTATGAACCACTGCTTGGCTTGAAGCAAACAGAACAAGGCATCAAGCAGATCAAGGATTTCTTCCAAGTGAATCTCTCTACGGAATTAAGGTTGCGCCGTGTAACTGCCCCACTTTTTGTATTGCAAGGAACCGGTCTGAATGACGACCTGAACGGTATAGAACGTGCGGTGTCTTTCCCCATCAAAGATATGGATGGAGCCATAGCGGAGGTAGTACATTCACTGGCAAAATGGAAACGTGTGACTTTGGCAGAATATCATATAGAACCTGGCTATGGCATCTACACAGACATGAATGCCATACGGGCCGACGAGGAACTGGATAACCTCCACTCTCTTTATGTGGATCAATGGGACTGGGAAAGAGTCATCACTCCTGAAGACCGCAACGTGGAGTTCCTGAAGCGTACAGTGTGTCGTATCTATGCCGCTATGCTGCGTACAGAGTTTATGGTGTATGAGCTTTATCCACAGATGAAACCTTGCCTCCCTCGCACCATCCACTTCATCCATGCTGAGGAACTGCGACAGCTTTATCCGCATTTGGATGCCAAGGAACGTGAGGATGCCATCACCAAAAAGCATGGCGCCGTGTTTATCATCGGTATAGGTTGCAAGTTGGGCGATGGGAAAAAACACGATGGGCGTGCCCCTGATTATGATGACTATACCACCCCTGGACTCAACGGGTTGCCTGGACTTAATGGCGACTTGTTGCTGTGGAATCCAGTATTAGACAGATCGATGGAGCTTTCTTCCATGGGTATCAGAGTTAATAAGGAGGTGATGCTCCAGCAACTGAAGGAAGAAGGTCAGGAGAACCGTCTGCAGTATTATTTCCACAAACGACTGGTGGAAGGTACACTTCCACTGACCATTGGTGGTGGTATCGGACAGAGTCGCTTGTGTATGTACTACCTGAGAAAGGCACATATCGGTGAGATTCAAGCCAGCATCTGGCCAGAAGCCATGAGACAGGAATGTGAGGCGCTCAATATACACCTTATATAATATATAGGCATGAACGTACAGATAGAAGAGAGTTGGAAGCAGCGCCTGCAAACGGAATTTGATAAGCCCTACTTTGAGGCACTGACATCCTTTGTGCGTGAGGAATACGGTAAGGGACGCTGCTATCCACCCGGAAAACTGATCTTCAACGCCTTCAACCTCTGTCCGTTCGACCAAGTAAAAGTGGTGCTTATCGGCCAGGATCCTTACCATGAGCCCGGACAAGCCATGGGACTATGTTTCTCGGTAAATGACGGTATCCTATTCCCTCCTTCCTTGCAGAATATCTTCAAGGAAATAGCAGACGATATAGGTACACCCATTCCTACAAGTGGTGACTTGACACGATGGGCCAAGCAAGGAGTGATGCTGCTGAATGCCACACTAACCGTACGTGAGCATCAGGCAGGTTCGCATCAAGGAAGAGGCTGGGAGACGTTTACGGATGCTGTGATACAAACTTTGGCACGTGAAAGAGAACATTTGGTATTTATCCTTTGGGGTAGCTATGCCCAGAAAAAGGGAGCATTCATCGACAAAAGCAAACACCTGATACTCACCTCTGCACATCCATCTCCCCTCTCTGCTTATAGAGGGTTTTTCGGGAATAAGCATTTTTCTCAAGCAAATGCTTATCTTCAGGCAAACGGAATAGAACCAATTCATTGGTAACAAGCAACGAGCGAAGCGATGTTGCGCCAAGAACCCGACCTCATTTTTGGAGCGTTAAAAAAATCAGGAAAGTTTTTCGTTAAAAAGCGCGGGCTGTTTGAGCAAGCGAAGCTTGCGAGTTTTCGCGCTTTAGAAAAACGTGAGTGATTTTTAGTGGAAAAAATGCAGTCGGCGTGTTTTCTTTGGTTCGTTTCTTTTGCACGAGCAAAAGAAATGAACAGTCATCAATACCACCGAATATTACTTTGCGTCTGACTACGCTGATCCCATTTCAAGTCTTGCAGGATGTTGGCAGTAGCACGGATGGTAAAGTTGTAATACTTATAGACACCAAAGGGAGAGATACTGGCAGTCATGGTGAAGCAGTGAAGATCACGCGACAAGTTGAAAGCAGTTTGTATCACCTTCTTGTTCTCAAAGTCGTAACCCGAATTGAACGACATGGCCCACTTATTAGAGAATCTCACATTACCATTGATGTTGAGTGAATTCAGCTTAAAGCTATAAGGATAGCGCATGTTGTGCGGATTGATGGGCTTGGTGCGGTCCTCAGAGATATTAAAGCCCGTACTCAAATTCACGTTCCACTGAAGGTTATATGCCTGATAACCATCAGCACCTGCTTCTGCCTTAACTTTCTTCTTTTGTGGAGGATTGTTAGGATCTGCAGGTGGAGTTTCACCCTCCTGTCCATCGCCGTTCTGTGCAGTATCACCTTCTGCCTCTTCTTTCTTTCCCGTAAAGAAGGCAACGATTTTCTTCCACGTCTGATTATTAAGGTTATAATTGAAAGAGGTACCATAACCTTGGAAACGGCCAAAACGGCCATACGACCACTCCGTACGGTCACCTACTACAACATTACCGTTCTTGTCGAACTCATACGCATAAGTGGCAAAGACGGCACTCATACTGAACGTATAGCTCTTGGTAAGCTTGAGACGCAAGTTCATGTTCAAATTGCTCCATGGCTGTTTCTTCGCAGCCAAGTTGTAAGAGATAGAAGCACCCAATTCATCGATCAAGCTGACTTTATGGATAGAGTCGTTCTTGTCGCGGTATTTCATCTCCAAATTGTTCGACAGCGACATATTGACACTACCGCTCTTTCCTGAAAAGCTGGGACTGAACAACTGGCCGTCATAATAGGAATAACGCACGGTATCCATCTGTCCTGTCATATTGGGCTTATAATAAGTACCATAATACCCGAAAAAGTCGGACGTGAAATCAGGAGTGGCGCTCAAGCTGACATTGGGTGTCATGATATGCCTAATCTGTATATCCCGCTTCTTCATGATAATAGGTTTATACATCGCATAAACCTTGGTGTTCACTCCTAAGGTAACATTAAAGTCGTACACACGATTGAAGCCATAAACGGTGTCTTTCTTCAAGACATTATTTTCCCTATCCCAATCTTGTTCCACCTTATGTGTATACCATCGTTCGGTGTAATTGACGGTCGGAGTGACATTGAAGTACCTGAAAAGCGTAAAAGTGGCACTGACTGGTACGATATGCTGCATACCGTTCTGCCAATCCCTCACCAGATTCTGCTTAAACAGCAAGTTGTCCTTCGTCTTGATGCTATTGGAAAGACGACCGCTATAACGCACGTTGATCTTCTCATACCAGCGTTCATTTCCCACAGCACGCTTGCGCTTAAAGGGGAAGATCGTACTCAAAGAGATGTTCAAATCTGGCAAAGTCATAGCGATGGAAGAATCTCGCATGGTTTGCGCGATGTTCATCGTGGCAGAGATATTCAATTTCTGATCAGGGAAATTGCGCGAATAGCTCACACTGGAAGTCTTGGTATTCTGCGACATCGCCTGCGCATTATACAAGTTGCCAATATTTGTACGCTCATAGCTGCTGGTGGAGAAGTTCACACTGGCAGTAAAGGTAGAGTTTGGATTGGCCTTAGCATCCTGACGATGTGACCACACAATCTTGAAGTCCTTGGTTTCAGAAAAGTCGGGCAACCCCTTATCACCAGTCTTTGTCACCTGATAGTCGGCCTGTATGGTACCCGAATAGCGATAGCGCTTCACATAGTTAGAGGCGGCACTAAGCGACCAAGATCCTTTCGTAAAGATATTACCCGTAAGCCTAAGGTCCATCTTATCGCTGATGGCAAAGTAATAACCACCATCCGTCAGACCGAAACCTCGATTGGAATCATCCATATAGGTTGGCATGATGAAACCCGAGGAATAACTGCTATTGAACGGGAAGAAAAAGAACGGCACCGCAATGGGGAGAGGAACATCTTCCACCACCAAATAAGCGGGGCCTGTCACCACGTTCTTCTTAGGTCTGACCTTCGCATACGTCAACTGCAGATAGAAATGCGGATGCTCATGATTGTCGCATGTGGTATAGCGACCATCTTTCAGATAAATCTCATTACCACTACCCTTCTTTGCATTGTTGCCTATCACATAACCTTCGCCTTGCTGACTCTCGATATTGGCGATGATACCCTTCTTGCTATTGAAATTGTAACGGATTGTTTGGGTTTCATAGGAGGTATCACCTTCCTTGAAGATTGGGATACCTTTGGAAACGCCTGTAGAATCAGAAACACCATGCGCAAACACCGTACTACTGTCCATGTTCATCGTGATGACATCGGCAGAAAGTTCGATCTGCTGATAATTGATTTTTCCACTTCCATACAAGTGTGCGAATCCTCCTTGCGTGAATGTCACGGAATCGTTGGCTTCATACGTAACAGGGGCTTCCAACTGGTCTTTCTTCGTAATGGTGGTATCTGGTCTGACGGTCAGAGAGTCGGTAAGCGGTAGTGTCAAAGAATCGGGTGCTGCGGTATTGATGGAATCATTCAATGTAGGAGGAGTCGCATTACGATCCCTTCTACGTTGCGCCATAGCATCATTGCTTACTACAGCGAGTAGTAAGAACAACAGAAACAATATGAATATCTTTGACTTCAAATATTCCAAAACAAACAATTTGCCATTAAGCGACAAAAATACGCATTTTAGCTGTATTATCAGTCTTTTTAAACCAAATTTAGCACTCTAAAGGAAGTCTTTGCACCATTTATCAAATCTTTCCAAGCCATCATCCCCAAATTTCAACAGACTCCGACGTGCCTCTTCCACCGTTTTCTCATGTTCCAGACGAGTCTTGGAAAAGAACTTATCTGCAAAACAGATGACCTGTTCTTCTAAGGAAACTGGCAGCATATCCCGTTGTGATAAGGGTAATCTCTGCTGATTTATATTGGCTAAAGAAATACCTGCTCCCGTATGTCGCTCACAAACCAATGCATGAAGAGGAAAACCTTCCTTACGAACCAATTCTGCACCCAAAAGCCCATGACGAATATATGGCTCTGTTCCGAAACAATAGATACGAGGAGCATCTGTCAGAAAGATACCAATGTCATGAAGCATGGATGCTTCGTACAAGAAAGATTCATCAAGACGAAACTCTGGATGAGCTTTAGCAATGGCAAGTGCCTTTTCTGCCACTTTCTGACTATGTATCAAAAGGATGTTTTTCAGTTCGTTCTCCTCTGGATAATAGATATTTATCAAATCTAATGGATTCATTCTTCATACAATTTTAGTGCGAAGATACAAAGTTTTCATGAATTTGCACTATCTTTGTAGTGCTTAAGCACGAGAAAGATTAATGACTGCCAGTAAAAAGAGCTTTTTGCGCATCGTATTGCTGCTTTGCACGATGTGTTTCAGCATCAGCTATATAGTTGAAGCTCAAGACTTTGTGCTAGTCATTGATGCCGGACATGGAGGGCATGATCCTGGCGCCATAGGTAAGAAAGCCAAGGAGAAGGACATTAATCTGAACGTGGCATTGAAACTGGGGAAAATGGTACAGGAGAACTGTCCTGATGTGAAAGTGATTTACACAAGGTCCAAGGATGTCTTTGTCTCACTGAACAGAAGGGCAGAAATTGCCAATAATGCGAAGGCCGATTTATTCCTCTCTATCCATACCAATTCTGTGGCAGGAAGCAAAACGGTAATGGGTGCTTCTACATGGACATTGGGATTGGCAAAGAGTGATGCAAATCTGGATGTTGCAAAGCGAGAGAATTCCGTGATTCTCTATGAAGATGATTACAAAACCAGCTATGCGGGTTTTGATCCGAACAGTGCGGAATCATATATCATCTTTGAGTTCATGCAGGACAACTACATGTCGCAAAGTGTACATCTGGCATCATTGGTACAAAACGAACTTAAGAACACCAGCAAACGTAGGGACCAAGGTGTGCATCAAGCGGGATTCTTGGTACTGAAAGCCAGTGCGATGCCTAGTATCTTAGTGGAACTCGGTTTTATCTCCACACCGGCAGAAGAGCTGTTCTTGGCTTCGGAAGCGGGGGCCACGACGATGGCAAAGGGTATCTTCCGTGCTTTTCAGACATACAAACGTGAACAGGAAACCAAGCAAGGAGGAACTGCGACGCAACAGACAAAAAATACTTCTCTAACTACGGAAAAAAATTTTTCTAGTCAGGAAGATAAAAAAGTAGAACAATCTACTGCAAAGGGAGTCACTCAGACAAGCGATGGTTCGAAGCCTGTCTTTAAGATTCAATTCCTCACCGCAGGAAGGAAATTGGCCAACAACGACCGTCGGCTTTCCGGACTTCCTGAAGTGGATTTCTTTGTGGAGAATGGTACCTATAAGTACACTTGTGGAGCATCAACCGACTATAATAAGGTGAAGGCCACTCTCAAGGATGTGACGAAGCGCTATAAAGATGCCTTTATCATTGCCTTCAGAGAAGAGAAAAAGATCAATGTGAATGACGCAATAAAAGAATTTAGTGCAAATAAATAGAGTATATGAGAATTACTAAGGAAATCAAGATAGGATTGGCAGGAGTTGTTGCTTTAGCCTTGCTCGTTATCGGCATCAACTATTTTAAGGGAGTCAATCTTTTCCAATCGACTGCCAGCTATTATATCAAGTTTACCGATATTAATGGACTCGCCAAATCGAGTCCGATCTTTGCAGATGGTTATAGAGTTGGTGTAGTGAGCGACATCAACTACGATTATGCCAACGCTGGCAATGTGGTGGTACGCATTGATGTGGATCCTTCACTTCGCATTCCGAAAGGAAGTACTGCAGAGTTAACGTCCGACTTTCTCGGTGCTGTGAGAATGAGTTTGTTGCTCGCCAACAATCCACGTGAAAAGCAGATACCTGGCGACACTATCAATGGAAGCGTCAATGCCGGACTGATGGGTAAGGCTGCGAACATGGTACCACAGTTGGAGCAAATGCTTCCAAAACTCGACTCTATCCTTATCGCACTGAATACGCTGCTCAATAATCCCACCATTCCTGCCACCTTGCAGAATGTGGAAAGCCTCACCGCGAGCCTTAATGCCAATAGCCGTCAGTTGGAAAGCCTGATGAAGAACGAGGTGCCTCAACTGACTTCCAAGCTTAACGAGATAGGCGACAACTTTGCGGTCATCAGTGCTAATCTAAAAGAAATAGATTACGCTACGACCATGAATAAAGTGGATGCTACCCTTGCCAATGTGAAAAGCATTACCGACAAATTGGAGCAAAATGACAATACCGTGGGGCTGTTGCTGAATGATCCTACCTTATATAATAACCTGACGGAAACGACAGCAAATGCAGCCAATCTTTTAGAAGATTTGCAACGCCATCCGAAGCGTTATGTACACTTCTCCATCTTCGGTAAGAAGGACAAAACAAATGAGCTTAAATAGAAAGATTCTAAAATGCAAAGAAAGTGAAAGGTGTGCCTAGACTTCCCATAAATTCAGAGAAATAAAGAGGCTTTACATCATTGCATGAAAATAAAGTTTCCATGCAAAAGAATTTGGAAACGCCTATTACATAAGCACTTTAAAACCACAAAACCAAGCCTTAGGAAGCTGTCAAATGCCCAATTTCGTAAATGCCTGAAAACAAGGGTCTTTATTTTCAAACGAAAAAAACAAGAAAAAAATGCACTTGTTTTTTTCATTTAAGATTACCAAATTTGCAACACTATTCGTAAAAGCAAAAAAAGTAACTAATAAATGAAAAACGGTAAAGCTGAGTATATCGGCCTGTGGAAGTGTTGCCTCGACATTATCCGTGACAACATTACAAAAGAAGCGTACAATACGTGGTTCGCTCCCATTGTACCGCTTTCATACAAGGAAGGAAAACTGACCATCCAAGTTCCCTCCCGTTTTTACATTGAATTCCTTGAAGACAAATACCTGGACATCATCAAAAGCACACTTTATAAGGTCTTCGGTGAAGGAACGACCTTAAGTTACACCATTCAGATGGCTGGTGCCTCTATCGAATATCCAGTTGCTGAAGGAAAACAAAACCAGAAAGCCGTGGAGGAGAAGAACATTCCTTCTGCCCCTGTTTCTGAACTTGATGCCCACCTGAATCCTTCTTATATTTTTGAGACCTTCCTCGAAGGGAATAGCAACAAGCTTTCCAGAAGCGTTGGTGAAGCCGTTGCACAAAACCCAGGAAAGACCATTTTTAATCCTTTGTTTATCTTTGGTCCATCAGGTGTAGGAAAAACCCATTTGGCAAATGCCATAGGCGCTAAGATTAAGGAATTGTACCCTTCTAAGCGTGTACTCTACGTATCGGCACACTTGTTCCAAGTACAATATACCGACTCTGTGCGCAACAATACCACCAATGATTTCATTAATTTCTATCAGACAATAGATACACTGATTATTGATGACATCCAGGAATTTGCAGGTGCAACAAAGACACAAAACACTTTTTTTCATATTTTCAATCAGTTACACCTTAACGGGAAGCAACTGATTATGACTTCCGATCGTTCTCCCGTGCTTTTACAAGGCATGGAAGAACGATTAATTACCCGTTTCAAATGGGGCATGGTGGCAGAATTAGAAAAGCCATCGCTGGATTTACGCAAAGACATTCTGCGGTATAAGACTAAACGTGACGGTGTGAAACTAACTGATGAGATCATCGACTATATCGCAGAAAATGTTAGCGACAGTATCAGAGACTTGGAAGGTATTGTGGCATCCATCCTTGCCTACTCTACCATCTACAATGAGGAAGTTGATCTGGATTTGACAAAGCGCACTGTAAAGAAATTTATCAATTTCGAGACGAAGCCAATAACGGTAGAGGACATCATTAATACCGTATGTGCGCATTTTGGCATTGATACTTCTGTGGTTTTCTCAAAGTCGCGTAAGCGTGATGCCGTTCTTGCAAGACAGGTATCCATGTTCTTTGCTAAAAAGTATACGGATCTGTCCAATGCCAAAATCGGTGCTCAGATTGGAAATAAAGACCATGCGACGGTCATCCATGCCTGCAAGACCATCGAAGACATGCAGGAAACGGATAAACGATTCAATGAATCACTCCATGAGATCCAAACAGAGTTGAAGAAGAGATAAGTAAAGGCTGCCATTATGGCAGCCTTTTGTTTTCCAACTTATAATTAAAAGCCTTAACTACGAATAGAATCTTTCCTCACGAATCCTAATCGTCATTAATCTATTCATTATACTTTACCTATTCCAAGTGCAAATATAAGCAAAGTAAAACAAAAAAGAAAGGATTACCTCAGAAATATTTGCAATTATATTATAAAACATATTTTTTGTACCATCACCAAAAGGAGAGGTTTTCTTTTTGGAAAACTTTTGCAGGTATCGCATTTTAGCAACACGCTAATTTTCAGAGTTTTATATTTTCAAAATGGAAAACTTCTGCTTTTCGCAAAAATAGTTGGATGAATATTTTGTTATATCAATAATCATCTGTAGCTTTGCAAAGTATTTGCTATTTTTTGTTTTTACCACCTTGTATATTGAATTATTAACTGATAAAATATATTTAAATTATAATGGAAAACACTAAGACCTACAGTTATGATGAAGCATTTGAGGCGTCACTCAAATACTTCGAAGGCGATGAACTGGCTGCACGCGTATGGGTAAACAAGTATGCCGTGAAAGACTCATTCGGAAACATTTATGAGAAATCTCCAGAGGACATGCATTGGCGCATTGCCAATGAAGTGGCTCGCGTAGAGAAAAAGTATCCCAATCCGCTAAGTGCCCAAGATCTTTATAATCTGATGGATCATTTCAGATACATCGTTCCACAAGGTAGTCCGATGACAGGTATTGGCAACAATTTCCAAATTGCCTCTCTTTCCAACTGCTTTGTGATTGGTGTAGATGGAGAAGCCGATTCTTATGGGGCCATCTTTAAGATCGACGAGGAACAAGTGCAACTGATGAAGCGTCGTGGAGGTGTAGGTCACGATCTTTCTCACATCCGTCCGAAAGGTTCTCCTGTAAAGAACTCTGCTCTTACTTCCACAGGATTGGTTCCTTTCATGGAACGCTATTCCAACTCTACGCGTGAGGTTGCTCAAGACGGACGTAGAGGTGCTTTGATGTTGACGGTTTCCATCAAGCATCCAGATTCTGAAGCCTTCATTGACGCAAAGATGGAAGAAGGCAAGGTTACAGGTGCCAATGTTTCTGTCAAGATTGACGATGAATTCATGCAAGCAGCTATTGAAGGGAAGGACTATGTTCAGCAATATCCGCTGAATAGTGAGAATCCTATTTATAAGAAAGAAATCAAGGCATCTGATCTTTGGAAGAAGATTGTTCACAATGCCTGGAAATCTGCGGAACCAGGTGTACTATTCTGGGATACTATCCTGCGTGAATCTGTTCCTGATTGTTATGCCGATTTAGGTTTCCGTACGGTAGCAACCAACCCTTGTGGCGAGATTCCTCTCTGTCCGTATGATTCCTGCCGTCTTCTGGCAATCAACCTTTATTCTTATGTTGTGAATCCTTTCACTAAGGAGGCTTATTTCGACTTCGACTTGTTCAAGAAGCATGTAGCATTGGCACAGCGCATTATGGACGATATCATTGATTTGGAACAAGAGAAGATTGAACTTATTCTGAAAAAGATAGAGACCGACCCTGAAGATGAAGATGTAAAGCATACGGAACGTGAGCTTTGGCAGAAGATCAGTAAGAAGACAGGTATGGGACGACGTACGGGTGTGGGTATCACCGCTGAAGGCGATATGATTGCAGCACTCGGACTGAGATATGGAACAGAAGAGGCCACTACCTTCTCTGAGCAAATCCACAAGACCATTGCACTGACAGCTTACCGTGCTTCTACGGAGATGGCCAAGGAACGTGGCGCATTTGAGGTTTATGATGCCGAACGTGAGAAGAACAATCCGTTTATCCTTCGTCTGAAAGAGGCAGATGCGGATCTGTACGAGCAAATGGTGAAATATGGCCGTAGAAACATTGCCTGTCTTACCATTGCACCAACAGGAACAACGAGCTTAATGACACAAACTACTTCTGGTATTGAGCCTGTATTCTTACCTGTCTATAAGCGCAGACGCAAAGTAAACCCCAATGATACCAATGTGCACATCGACTTTGTGGATAATACGGGGGATGCTTTCGAAGAGTACATCGTTTTCCATCCTAAATTCAAGACTTGGATGAAGGTCAACGGCTATGACTTAGACAAACGCTATTCTCAAGAAGAGCTGGATGCCTTAGTAGCTAAATCACCTTATTTCAAGGCAACTTCCAACGATGTGGATTGGCTGATGAAAGTCAAGATGCAGGGACGTATCCAGAAATGGGTAGATCATAGCATCAGTGTGACCATCAACCTGCCTAACAACGTAGATGAAGAACTAGTCAACAAGCTCTACGTAGAAGCATGGCGTTCTGGTTGTAAGGGTTGCACCGTTTATCGCGACGGTTCTCGTGCAGGTGTACTTATCGCTGCCACTCCAGAGAAAAAGCCAGAAGTACCTATCTGCCAACCTCCTTCCGTAGTGGAAGTCCGTCCGAAAGTGCTTGAAGCCGATGTGGTACGCTTCCAGAACAACAAGGAGAAATGGGTGGCTTTCGTAGGTCTGCTCGACGGCTATCCTTACGAGATCTTCACTGGTGTACTCGATGACGATGAGGGGATTATCCTGCCTAAGAATATCACTCGCGGACACATCATCAAGAATACGGATGATAACGGTGTCAAGCGCTACGATTTCCAATTTGAGAACAAGCGTGGCTATAAGGTAACCATTGAAGGCCTCTCTGAGAAATTCAACAAGGAGTATTGGAACTACGCAAAACTGATTTCCAGTGTCTTGCGTTACCGTATGCCTATCGACCGTGTTATCCGTCTGGTAGGACAGTTGGAGCTTGATAGTGAGAGCATCAACACTTGGAAGAATGGTGTAGAACGTGCACTGAAGAAATACGTGGTGGATGGAACAGCTGCTAAAGGACAGAAATGTCCGAATTGCGGTAATGAAACTTTGGTCTATCAAGAAGGTTGTCTCATCTGTACCACTTGTGGAACTTCCCGTTGTGGATAATTAAAAACATTAATCTATGAAGCTGATTTTTAATATTGAATACCGCACCCATTGGGGTGAAGATGTGAGGGTAATGGGCTCTGTACCTGAACTGGGAAACCAGTTGGTACAGTCAGCCTTTCCCCTGCAGACTCTTGATGGCATTCATTGGACTGCCGAGGTAAACATAAAGGTACCTGCAAACAAGACGATTCAATACAGCTATCACATTTATAACAACGGCAAACTTACCCGCTCTGAATGGAATAGCATTCCTCGTACGTTGCATGTACCTAACAGCAAGAAGAAAGTTTTTAGGTTGCAAGATTATTGGAAAGACCTTCCTGAGGACTTAGCACTCTATTCTTCTGCTTTTAGTGAATCACTGATGGCTCATGCCAAACGTACGGCTGCGCCAACCAATAGTTCAAGTGGTTTGTTGATTAAGGCTTATGCCCCATGCGATGCGGACCATGTATTGGGCATCTGTGGAAACCAACCAGCTTTGGGATGTTGGGATCCTAGTAAGGCCGTCCTGATGAGCAATGCTTCTTACCCCGAATGGCAAGTGAGTCTGGATGCTTCTTCCTTGGCTTTTCCTTTGGAATATAAGTTCGTTTTATATAATAAGGTAAAACAATGTGTGGTGGCTTGGGAAACCAACCCAAACCGTTACATCCCTAATCCAGGATTGTCTGAAGATGAAACAATAGTCATCGGAGATCGCTTTGCGCACTTTTGTCTTCCAGATTGGAAAGGAGCTGGTGTAGCTATCCCTGTTTTCTCCTTACGCAGTGAAGAGAGTTTTGGTGTTGGTGATTTCGGCGACCTGAAGAAGTTTGTTGGATGGGCTGCTGCTACAGGACAGAAAGTGGTTCAAATTCTGCCTATCAACGACACAAACATTACTCATACTTGGGTGGATTCCTACCCTTACAGCAGCATCTCTATCTATGCCTTCCACCCTATGTATCTAGATTTAAAGCAACTAGGTACACTGAAGGACAAGAAGCAAATGGCACGTTTCAGTAAGTTGCAAAAAGAGTTGAATGCTTTTCCCCAACTTGACTATGAACGTGTAAATAAAGGTAAGTGGGAATACCTGCGCCTTATCTTCCATCAAGACGGAGCCGAAACTTTGGCATCCGAAGGATTCAAACATTTCTTTGAAGAGAACAAGGAGTGGTTGCAGCCTTATGCTGCTTTCAGTTATCTACGCGACCTGAACGGTACGCCAGATTTCCATCTTTGGAAACAGTATTCTGTGTACAATCCTTCAGAGATTGAGGCGTTGTGTCATGAAGGATCTAAGATCTATCCTGAGATTGCCATCTATTACTATATACAGTACCACCTGCACCTGCAACTTACTGCAGTAACCGATTATGCTCGTCCACTGGGAGTCGTGTTGAAAGGAGACATCCCTATCGGTATCAACAGATGTAGTGTAGAGGCTTGGAAAGAACCCTATTATTTCAACATGAACGGACAAGCAGGTGCTCCTCCTGATGACTTCTCGGCTAATGGTCAGAACTGGGGTTTCCCCACCTATAATTGGGAAGTGATGGAGAAAGATGGTTATGCCTGGTGGATGCGTCGCTTTGGAAAAATGGCAGAACATTTTGATGCTTATCGTATTGACCATATTCTGGGCTTTTTCCGCATCTGGGAG
Source organism: Bacteroidaceae bacterium (assembly GCA_017650045.1). GTDB lineage: Bacteria > Bacteroidota > Bacteroidia > Bacteroidales > Bacteroidaceae > Bacteroides. Next base: position 26,860 of record JAGCFP010000034.1, read on the forward strand.
ATTCCTATGCATTCTGTACATGGTTTGCTTGGTCAGTTTGTACCTTCATTGCCTATGAGCAAGGAGGAGATAGAGCGTTTCGGACTGACTTTCCGTGAAGACTTCTACACACAGCCATTTATCCATGAATATATGTTGCCCGAATTGTTCGGAGCGAAAGCCGCCTTTGTAAAGCAACATTTTCTCATGCCTGCTGAAGATGGTTTTGAACTCTATCGCATGCGCCCTGAATTTGACACGCAGCGTAAAGTGGAAGCTTACTTTGCAGGAAAGACTGACGAAGAGAATGTCAGTATCCGTGAAGGTCTTTACAGCCTCATCAGTGATGTACTTTTCATACGTGATCGCGATCATGACGACCTCTATCATCCCCGTATCACCGTACAGACAGATTATGTGTTCCAAGCACTGACGGACGGAGAAAAAGAAGCTTTCAATCGCTTGTACCAGCATTACTACTACGAGCGCCACAATGAATTCTGGCGTGACCAAGCCATGAAGAAACTCCCACAGCTAACGAGTGCAACCCGCATGCTGGTTTGTGGAGAAGACTTGGGTATGATACCGAGCTGTGTGCCTCAAGTAATGAACGATCTGCGCATCCTTTCTTTGGAGATACAACGCATGCCAAAGGACTTGGGTGTAGATTTTGCAGATCCCGCACGTTACCCTTATCGCTCTATTTGCACCATTTCTACGCACGACATGAGTACCCTGCGTGGATGGTGGGAAGAAGATGCAGAACTGACGCAGCGTTTTTACAAGGAGGTGCTGCACCATGAGGGAGATGCTCCTGCTAAGGCTACACCTGAACTCTGCGAAGAGGTGCTGAAACAACATCTACAAGGAGCTTCCATGCTCTGCATCCCATCATTCCAAGATTGGCTATCCATAGATGGAGAAGTACGCAATCCTGACAGTGACGAACGCATCAACATCCCAGCCAACCCTCGCCATTACTGGCGTTGGCGCATGCATCTCACCATCGAGCAACTGATGAAGCAAGAGGAGTTGAACGACAAGATCAGAAGTCTGATTAAGGAGAGTGGAAGATGATGAAGAGTTGGATTTCATTGAACGACCTACAGCTACATGCCCATCACGGTGTATTGGAACATGAGCGGATATGTGGAAACAAGTTCACCATCAATCTGTGTATGAAAGTGGATATCACTTCTGCTGCAGAGACTGATGATATCCGCGATACTCTGAATTATGCCGAGGTCTATGAGGCAGTGAAGGAAGAGATGGGCATTCCTTCACGCTTGTTGGAACACGTTGCCATGCGCATCATTCAACGCCTCTTCCATGATTTCCCTCAGATAGAAGCCCTGAAACTGAAACTGGAAAAGCATCACCCTCCTATGAATGCCGATATCAAATCGGCTTCCATAGAAATTGAGATGGAAAGACAAGCATAGCGTTCGCGTGACGTTACATCAGATCCAGTTCAACAGGACAATGGTCGGAGCCAAAGATATTCGTATGAATTTTGGCATCCGCTAATCTGTTATCCAATACTTTTGAAGTCAGGAAGTAGTCGATTCGCCACCCTGTATTCTTCTCGCGCGCATGGAAACGATAGCTCCACCAGGAATACACATCCGTCTGATGCGGATAGAAGTAGCGAAAAGTATCAGTAAATCCTGATTTCAAAAGGAGGGTCATTTTCTCGCGTTCTTCGTCCGTAAAGCCCGCATTCCTACGATTGGTCTTAGGGTTCTTAATATCTATTTCTTCATGCGCCACATTCATGTCCCCGCAAACAATCACAGGTTTCTTAGCAGCCAACTGGTTTAGGAAACTGCGGAAGTCATCTTCCCACCTCATGCGATAATCCAAGCGACGAAGTTCGTCCTGCGAGTTGGGTGTATAGACCGTAATCAAGAAGAAATCTTCCATTTCCAGTGTGATAATACGCCCTTCATGGTCATGTTCCTCTATTCCCATACCATAAGTCACTGACAAAGGGGTATGACGTGTATAGATGGCAGTTCCAGAATAGCCTTTCTTTTCGGCATAGTTCCAATAAGACTGGTACCCAAGAAACGACAAATCGAGTTGTCCTTCTTGCATCTTGGTTTCTTGAAGGCAGAAGAAATCTGCATCCAAAGCATTAAACACTTCGGCAAACCCCTTGCCTGCACAAGCCCGAAGACCATTGACGTTCCACGAAATAAATTTCAGCATAACCACGTATTTAGAAATGAATACCATATTGATGTTTAACCTCATCCATTACGAAGGTGCTCTCTACAGAACCCAGACTTTCTATCTTCCCCAATACATTGATAAGAAACTCTTGATAAGCTTTCATGTCATGCGCATGGATTTTCAGCAGATAGTCGTAAGAACCTGAGGTATTATAGCATTCCGTGACCTCTGGGATCTCCTGTACTATTCGGGTGAAATCCAATGCAATCTCCCTATTCATCCTACGTAGCTTCACCTTGCAGAATACCACGAAGCCTTGATTCAGTTTCTCAGCATCAATTACAGCCATGTATTTCTTGATATAACCTTGTGCTTCCAAGCGTTTCAGTCTTTCAAAGACAGGTGTAGAAGACAAGTTCACCCGTGCTGCGAGTTCTTTGGTTGTCAGACGGGCATTCTCCTGAAGTGTACGGAGAATCTGAAGGTCGGTCTTATCCAATGTATCCATAGAAGAATATTATTCTGTTTGACATTCTGTTTACAAATCCTTTTAGAATATCTATTCGATTATTCGGCACAAATATAGGGATATTTTCTGTATTTTCTCCAAATCTTGTAGGAAAAATCTACATCCTTTAACTTTGCACCATCAAAACAACGAAATGTATAACTAATAATAATAAAGACTATGGCAACGAAAAAATTACACTTTGAGACGCTTCAACTGCATGTAGGTCAAGAACAGCCCGACCCAGCTACTGATGCACGTGCGGTACCTATTTATCAGACTACCTCCTACGTTTTTCGTAACTCACAACATGCCGCAGACCGTTTTGGCCTTCGTGATGCAGGCAATATATATGGTCGTCTGACCAATTCCACTCAGGGTGTATTTGAAGAGCGCATTGCCGCCCTTGAAGGAGGAACAGCCGGTCTTGCAGTTGCCAGTGGGGCTGCAGCCATTACCTATGCATTGCAGAACATTGCACGCAATGGCGACCATATCATCGCTGCCAACAACCTATATGGAGGAACTTACAACCTCATAGAGCATACTCTTACTACACAAGGAGTGACTACCACAATCGTAGATCCCAGCAATCTTCAGGAGGTGGATGCCGCTTTCTTATCCAACACAAAAGCCGTGATAGTGGAAACCTTTGGCAATCCAAATGCCAGTGTAACGGATATAGAAAAGATTGCAGAAATCGCCCATCGGCATCACACCATCCTGATTGTGGATAATACCTTTGCGACGCCTTACATCTTCCGCCCATTGGAGCACGGAGCAGATGTGGTGATAGAGAGTGCCACGAAATTTATTGGCGGACATGGGAGTACTTTGGGAGGAGTAATTGTAGAAGCTGGACGTTTTGATTGGAAGGCCAATGCAGACAAGTACCCTTCACTGGCTAAACCTGATCCAAGCTACCATGGAGCTGTTTTTGCAGATGTAGCAGGTCCTGCTGCCTTTGTTACCCGTATCCGTGCTGTCATACTTCGTGATACTGGATCATGTATCGCCCCTATCAGTGCTTGGATACTGCTGCAAAGTCTGGAAACCCTTTCTTTGCGCGTAGAGCGTCACGTTTATAATTCGCTGAAGGTTGTTGATTTCCTCTCAAAGCATCCTAAAGTGGCAAAAGTAAACCATCCCTCATTGACAGAACATCCAGATCATGCCCTGTATGAGCAGTTGTTTCCAAATGGTGCGGGCTCCATCTTCACCTTTGAGATTAAGGGCGGACAAGAAGAGGCCTGGCGTTTCATCGACCAGTTGAAGATCTTCTCACTGCTTGCTAATGTAGCGGATGTCAAGAGCCTGGTGATACATCCAGCCACTACCACACACTCCCAACTTTCTCCTGAGGAACTGGAGGAACAGCATATTTATCCCTCCACGATCCGCCTTAGTATAGGTACAGAGCACATCGATGATATCATTGATGATTTGGCACAGGCATTAGAAGCCGTATAAACGGCACACAAACATAAGCACGACAAAACGGATTCCCTGCTTCGCGATGAAGCGGGGAATTTCTTTATTCAATGGCTTGGTAGAGCACATCCTGAATACGCGTACGGATATTCAGTGTTGAAAGCTTATTTGGCCAGCGATGTGGATAGACTCGGTTGCTGATGAAGACATATACCAGTTGATTATCTGGATCTACCCAGGCACAAGTACCAGTGAAACCCGTGTGACCATAGACTGAGGCAGGAGCCAATTCCCCACAATTGCTCTTGTCAAGATCTTTGATATTCGGTTTATCGAATCCCAATCCTCTATGACTGATGGAAGAAGTCGTTGTTGTGAAAAGTCTTACGGTTGCTTCCCCAATATAACGTTTACCCTTATAGGTTCCTCCATTTAAGAGCATCTGATAGATTTGCACCACTTCCTCGGCATTGGAGAACAGGCCTGCATTGCCTGAGACACCTCCTTGGAAAGCTGCCGATTCATCATGTACATAACCTTGGAGCAATTGCTTACGCAGGAATCCGTCTTCTTCCGTAGGAACAATCTGTTCCTTAGGCCATCTACGTAGTGGAAGGAATAAGGTGTGCGTCAGCCCCATCGGACCATAGAACGTCTCCTCTACGTATTCATCCAGTCGTTTCCCTGTCACAGCCTCTACCACTTGCTGCAGCAAGATAAAACTAATGTCACTGTAACGATAAGTACGACTCAACAAGTTACCTTCAATAATGCGTTTCTGATAGGCCTCTGTCCTGAAAGAGTTATCGAGCCAGAAGTTCTCTGCCACTTGCAATGTATGCTTCTCTGTCTTTGTTTCAGAAGTCAGTCCCTTCAGATATTTGAAATTCGGATTTACCCATGTGCGAGGATCATACTGCACAGGGTGGCGACGGTCACGCTTATTGCTCAAGATCTGACCACTGTAACTGTCATCATCGATGGCCAAGCGGTAGAACGACAAGCCCGAAGGCAAGCCCGACTCATGAAAGAGCAGACTCCTAAGCGTGATGTTCTGCTTGTTGGAGCCCTTCAGATAAGGCAGGTACTTCGACAAGGGGTCGGAAAGATTGATTCGCTGTTCGTCATAGAGCTTCATTACTGCCAGCAAGGTCGCAGTGGTTTTCGTCAGTGAAGCAATGTCGTAGATATCCGAAGACTTCACAGGCAACGGATTACCAGGAGTTGCACCAACCTCTTTCCCATCGTACGTATGATGACCAAACACCTTATTATAAATCTCATGTCCGTTCTTCCACACCACAATCTGGCAACCTGGATAAGCCTGTTCCTTGATACCCTCCAGCGCAATCTCATCCACCTTCGACAATATCTGTTCATTGATGCGATAGTCTTCTGGGACCACCTTGCTCTCAGAGGCAGGAGTGACATCCGTTCCAGCATTCACAGGGAAGACATTGCCTAAACTGGTGGACAAACGTCCTGTCGCAGAAGCTTTTCCATACACCACGTCTGCCACATGTGCCTGAACTTCCGCATCTGCCACATGGGCTAATATCACTGCATCAGAAGCCTTCACAGCTTCAGGTAATTGTTCTATTCCCTTGCCCACCGTAAAGAAGGTGGTCACCACGGGCACCTTGTGTTGATAGTTCGTAAAGAAGGACTTGTAGGCAGACGCATTTTGAGACATCACACATACCAAGACACGCTGAAAACCTTCCAACTTCTCTTGGAGCGCCTTGATTTGTGCAGCCGTTTGTCCTGCAGCAAGATTGATCAACTCAGGCTCAGCATAAGTCTTCAGTTGCTTTACAAAAGCATTGAGCGCCTGCGCATTGCCACCCACATTCACAACAGCCACCTTATGAGCCACAGTATCAAAAGGCAATACAGCAGGTTCATTACCCAGCACCGTCACAGCCGCCTTGTTCAGTTTACTCAACATCTCTGTAGCCCTGACGTCATTGATGCGCTGCTCTAAACCACTGATCTGTATATGTTGCTTCTCATACAAGCCTAAGGCATACTTATACGTCAGCACCTTACGACACTTCGCATCAATCACTTCCTTAGAAAGCTGCCCTTTCTTCACGGCCTGAACCACTGCGCGGAACTCCCCACGGATACCCATAGGCACCAGCAACAAGTCGGCTCCTGCCTGCAACGCTTGCAGACAAGTGGTACCTTCTGCGCTAGCCACGCCCTTCATCTCTAAGGCATCTGTAAATATCAATCCCTCGAAGCCCAGTTCTTCCTGCAGCAAGTCAGTTACAATGTTGTGTGAGAGGCTGGAAGGGAGTCCCTTCCTTTCAGAAAGCTGAGGTACATCTAAGTGTCCCACCATCACACCATCGAGGCCAGCTCTGATCACCTGCTTGAAAGGATAAAGCTCGATGCTGTCCATGCGAGCCCGCGTAAAGTTCAGCGTAGGCAGAGCCTGGTGTGAATCCACATCCGTATCTCCATGTCCTGGGAAGTGTTTGGCAGTTGCCACCACGCCTCCTGCCTGCAATCCCTGCGTGTAGGCAATCACCTTTCGCGCCACATTCGCAGGATCCTCTCCAAAAGAGCGTGTATTGATGACAGGATTCCGAGGATTGTTGTCCACATCTGCCACAGGAGCGAAGTTAACTGTAATGTTCATCTCCCTCATCTGACGGGCAGTTTCCAATCCATACGCATAAATCAGCGAATCATCCTGTATGCATCCCAAGACACGGTTACGTGGATAAGACACAGCATCCGTCATTCGCATGCCCAATCCCCATTCCCCATCGCAGGTAATCATCATAGGGATGTCTGTCAATTCTTGAGCCAGATTGATGACAGAAGCCTGTCCTTGGAGTTGTCCACCAGAGAAAAGCAGTCCCCCGATGTGATAATTCTTTACCAATGAATTCAGCAGATTACGATTGGCCTTGGTCAACTGTGGAGTGAGTTTATAGACCATTAGCTGACCTATTTTCTCCTCCAGCGACAGGCGATTCATCTGTTCCTCTACCCAGCGTTGGCAAGCCTCATTCCCCACCACCGATGTACCAATGAGAGGTTTAATGACAGGGTCGACTATTTCTAGAGGAGCAGGTCGGAAACCAGCCTCCGTATTGAGGTTCCAGCACCAGCAGGTAAGCAGGGCCAATAACGCAATCAGCTTCTTCATAGATGTGTCGTTCTTTTATTTCTTGGTTAATGTCATTTCATACGTTCCCACGAAGGTACCATTTCTCCCCGTGTGGAACAGGGTCACTGTCTTTCCATCGGCATCCTTCAGATACACAGGCGCTTCCATGTAGCTATGGGAATGTCCGCCCAGCACCAAATCTATGCCATGTGTCTTCGTGAAGACCACATTGTCGGAGTATTGCTCTGGTTGGTCACTGTAGTCGTACCCCAAGTGTGAAAGGCAGATCACCACGTCACATTTCTTTTTGTCACGCAGAATCTTCACCATCTCGTTGGCTGTAGTTGCAGGATCCTTGAAAACCACTCCTGGACAGTTGGCCTCACGTACCAGTCCTTCCAATTCAGGCGAAAGTCCGAAGATGCCTATCTTCATGCCATCGCGTTTCAAGATGATATAAGGCTGTACCAACTTTTCCAGAGCCGTACCCTTGAAGTTGTAATTAGAGCAGACAATAGGGAAATTAGCCATCTTGAAGATACGCACCATATTGTCCATTCCGAAATCAAACTCATGGTTGCCTATCGTCATGGCATCATAGCCCATCAGATTCATGCATTTGATTTCCAACTCCCCTTGGAATATATTATAATAAGGAGTACCTTGTGAAATGTCACCACAATCCAGCAGGAGCAGATTCGGATGCAACTCGCGCATCTGCTTGATGTAGGCAGAGCGACGAGCCACTCCACCCATGCCTCTATAACGGTCGGCTGAAGTAGGTTCCAACGGTTCTATGCGACTATGCGTGTCACTGGTATGAAGCACGAAAAGTTCTTTCTGTTGGGCACTTGCCACGCTCACTGTGAGCAGCAGCATCAGTATCATATACACTTTTCTCATTGTTCCGTCCTCCATCATTTAACCGTTACACGTCCTTCCAGCTTTGAAGTCAACTTCTCCCCTCTGGCCGTGCATTGTTTCACATAGTCCATAAACACATCCCTCAGCACAGAGTTCTCTGGTTCCTGCTTGCTCTCCACCTCACGCAGAGCCGTCATACCATCGTTTCCTTCAGCCAGATAGTCGATGGTAGCCAGTGTATAGATACGATTGTCATCGATAGGCTGTCCACCAACCTCAGCACTCAGTAGCTCGCCCTTAGAGATTTCAATACGTGCCCCACTGATGGCCTCGCCACCACGACCAGCCACCTGTGCGAACAGTTTCCGCAACTGACTGCCCTTAATCCGTACCACGCAGAGGGCATTCTCAAAAGGCAGGATCTCGAACACGTTACCTATAGTAATATTCCCTTCCGTCAGCACGTTACGGATACCACCCATGTTCATCAGCCCCACTTCTGCAGGTTGAGGAAGCACCCTTGTAGCAGCCTGTCGCAACACATCAGCGATAAGGTTCCCCAGCAAGTCCTCCGGACGATTCCTGTCCATCGACACGGCTGCCTCTCCTATCACGCTGTTCATGGTTCCCTCCAACTGCATCTTGTAAGGAGTAATCAGGGCCACTGCCTCTGGGTCTTGCACTGCCTCAAACTGCTCGTTTATAGAGGTACGCGATACCTTGATGCTGGTCACTCCATAATGACTGCTGCCACACGAGGTACACATCAGGGCGACGCCCACCAGCATACTTATCACAAATTTCCTTTTCATACGTTATTTTTAGCTTTTTAACTAGACACAAAGATATAGAAAAAAGTGTGGTTGCCAAAGTAATTGTACTAAAAATGCACAAAAACATTTGCTTTATTCGTGGAAAAGTTGTTACTTTGCACCGCTTTTGCGCAATCGCTGTCAGGATAAAGTAGAGAGAGAAGCCTGGTATGTTGCGTAGTTACTATAAAAATTATACGAAAATGGATTTGATTAAAGTTGCTGAAGAAGCATTTGCTACTGGCAAGACATTCCCAAAGTTCAAGGCTGGTGACACCGTAACCGTTGCTTACCGCATCGTCGAGGGTAACAAGGAGCGCGTACAGATGTACCGTGGTGTTGTGATTAAGATTGTAGGTCATCAGGACAAGCGTCGTTTCACCGTTCGCAAGATGTCAGGTACCGTTGGTGTTGAGCGTATCTTCCCTATCGAGTCTCCGCACATCGACAGCATCACCGTGAACAAGGTTGGTAAAGTTCGTCGCGCTAAGCTCTACTATCTGCGCAAGCTCACTGGTAAGAAGGCTCGCATCAAGGAGAAGAGAGTTAACTTGGCAGAGATCAACAAGGTTGATTAATCATCTAACAAGAAAGCATAAGAAAGGGAGGTCGTTCAGACTTCCCTTTTTTAGTTGCCCACCATGCCCATTTTTACGCTTGCGCACAGAAAAATTTGCGCGTGTGCGTAGAAACAAAATTTTCTGTGCATAGCAGCAAATTCTCTCTAGTTAGGAAAATATTTTTTCTTAGTTAGGAAAATAATTTTCTGCAGTTGCGAAATAAAGATTACTTTTGTATAGTTATAGCAGGATTATGGCAGCAGACCAGAACATCATCAAGGAGAGTTTTCCCGTCATAGGCATGAGTTGTGCCTCTTGTGCGACAAGGGTGGATAAGACCCTCAACCGTCAGGTAGGCGTGAAGCAGGCGACAGTGAACTATGCTTCTGCAATGGCGATGGTGGAGTACGACTGCCAAATTACCAATCCTGCCACACTGCAGAAAGCTGTACAAGAGGCTGGATACGACCTCTACATCGCTCAAGAGGATGCAGTAGATGAAGTGGAGAAAGCACAGCATGAGCATTATGAATCTCTGAAGCGCAGAGCCATTTGGGCATTGGGCATCTCACTAGTACTCATGCTGATAAGCATGCTCTTCATGCACCATCCTGCTGCTAAGTATGCGATGTGGCTGCTTGCTACCCCTGTGGTTTTTTGGTTGGGAAGGGATTTCTTCCGCAATGCCTGGAAGCAACTGAAGCATGGGGCAGCCAACATGGATACACTGGTGGCACTAAGTACAGGCATCGCCTATCTGTTCAGCGTTTTCAACCTCTTCTTTCCAGAGGTCTGGACCAGTCGTGGCATCACGCCACACGTCTATTTCGAGAGTGCTGCCATGATCATTGGCTTCATCTTGCTGGGCAGAGCATTGGAGGCGCGGGCGAAAAGTCAGACGAACACAGCCATTAAGAAACTGATGGGACTGCAACCTCAGACAGTCACTGTTTTGAAGGACGGACAGACGAAGGTAATTCCCATCGCTGAGATCGTAAAGGGTGACAGCATCATCGTAAAACCTGGCGAGCGTATTGCTGTAGATGGCACGGTGACTGAGGGCAGCTCTTATGTGGATGAAAGCATGCTGAGTGGAGAGCCTGTGCCTGTAGGCAAAACACCTGGTTCCAAGGTCTTTGCAGGTACCATCAATCAGAAAGGAGTTTTCAGATTCCATGCAGAACGTGTGGGCAGCGACACGCTCTTGGCACACATCATCTATCTGGTGCAAGAGGCGCAAGGTAGCAAGGCACCCATTCAGAAGTTGGTAGATAAGGTAGCAGCCATCTTCGTGCCAGTCATCATCGGCATTGCCGTGTTGGCATTTGTGGCTTGGCTGTTACTCGATCCTTCCAATGGCTTCACACACGGCTTGCTGGCACTAGTCACAGTGCTTATCATTGCCTGTCCTTGTGCCCTTGGATTGGCTACGCCCACTGCCCTTATGGTGGGCATTGGACGAGGAGCAGAGCAAGCTATCCTTATCAAAGACGCGGAGAGTCTGGAAACAGCTCGTAACATTGATACCATCATACTCGACAAGACTGGTACCATCACAGAGGGAAAGCCTGTGGTGAATGCCTTGATATGGGAGGATTCCATCTCTGATACTGCGGACTATCAAGCTATCTTCTGCTCATTGGAAAAGCTTTCTGAGCATCCATTGGCAGAGGCGATCGTGCAGCACTTAGGCGCTACTGAAATGGAGATTACTTCTTTTGAGAGTCTTACAGGTATGGGAGTGAAGGGCATTCATAAAGGCATTACTTATCTGACTGGGAATCAGCGCCTCATGGAACGCTATAACTTAGCTGCTTCTGATTTACTGAAAGCCAAAGCATCACAAATGGCAACTGAGGCTCAAACAGTGATCTGGTTTGCTTCTGAGCATCAAGTACTGGCTGTGGCTGGCATCTCCGACCCCATTAAGCCTACCTCACAGGCAGCCATTGAGACTTTACAGCAACAAGGCATCAGTGTCTATTTGCTGACAGGCGATAATGAAGCCACTGCACAGAGCATTGCCACAAAACTAGGCTTGCAACACTACAAGGCGAAGGTGCTTCCACAAGAAAAAGCAGCCATTATCCAAGCTTTGCAGCAAGAAGGACATGTAGTAGCGATGGTGGGCGATGGCATCAACGACAGTGCAGCCTTGGCACAAGCCGACCTCAGTATCGCCATGGGTAGTGGAAGCGACATTGCTATGGAAGTGGCAGGAATGACCATCATATCGAGCGACTTGCAAAAGATTCCTGCAGCCTTGACGCTCTCGAAGCTCACAGTGCGCACCATCCGTCAGAACTTATTTTGGGCATTTATCTACAACCTCATCAGTGTGCCCATTGCAGCAGGTGTGCTCTATCCCATCAATGGCTTCCTACTCAATCCTATGATAGGAGGAGCAGCGATGGCACTGAGCAGTGTGAGTGTAGTGAGCAACAGTCTGCTACTAAAACGCAAACGCATCGAACCAGAAAGAGATACAGAACCAATCATAGAACCTCTAAAAGAAGAAAAGAGAATGAAAAAGACATTTAAAGTCAGTGGCATGATGTGCCAGAACTGTCGCAAGCATGTGGAGAAGGCACTCAACAGCATCGAGGGCGTAAGTGCCATTGTCACGCTGGATCCACCTGTGGCAGAAGTGGAGTTCACAGATGCAGAGCTCACCCTTGAAGAACTGCAAAACGTTGTAACAGAGGAAGCTGGCGACTACACATTGAGTGAGGCATGAGCACATTCATACTCGATTTCGATGGCACCATCGCTGACACCCAGTCGTTCATCGTGCATGTGATGCAGCTCACCTTGAGCAGGATGGGTGCTGAGCCTCGCACTACAGCACAGTGTGCAGCCACCATTGGCTTGCCCCTCACGCAGTGCTTCGAGGCACTTCTTGGTATCCAGACTGCTGAGGCGCAGCCCTATGCAGATACTTATCGTCGCATCTTCGACGAGGAGCGCAAGCCTGGGGCTGTAAAAACCTTTCCACATGTCATCGAAACCATCAAAGCACTGCATGAAGCTGGGCATCAAGTGACCATTGCCACCAGTCGTGGTCGTGAATCACTGCAGCATTTTCTCGATGATTTCGAACTGAATCCCTACATCTCTTTCACTGTCTGCGTAGGTGAGACAGAACATGCCAAGCCTCATCCTGAGCCTGTGCTGAAGACGTTGGAATACCTTCATGAGCAGCCTGAGAATGCATTGGTAGTTGGCGACACCACCTTCGACATTGCCATGGGACAAGGCGCCAATTGCCTCACCTGTGCAGTGACCTATGGCAACCAAACTCGCACCCAACTGGAACCACAGCACCCCACCTATCTTATAGATGACTTCGCTGAGTTGCTGACGCTTGGCTCAGAGTAATATCAACTGTTCTTCTTATAACTCCATACGGCCCAAATGCCCATGACAGTCCCAAAACAGCAGAGAGCCAGCACTTGATGGGCGACACTACTGAAACCACCTCCACGCACAAAGACAGTACGCACAGCATCAATGAAGTAGTGCATGGGATTGACATAAGTGGTGAGGTAAGCCCAATGAGGCATGGAACGTGTAGGGGTGAAGAGTCCGCTGAGCAACATGAGACACACCACAAAGAACCACATTACGAAGATGGCTTGCTGCATGGTGTCTGAATAGTTGGACACCAAGAGGCCGAAACTGCTGAAGAAGATGGCTAAGAGCATGGCCAAGGCATAGACAAGCCAAAGGGGACCTTGGCAGGTGATGCCATAGACCAGCCACGACAGCAAGAGGCAGACCGTAATGATGAAAAGTGCGATAAGCCAATAGGGAATGAGCTTAGCTAGGATGAACGACCATTTGGATACTGGCGTCACATTTATTTGCTCGATGGTGCCTGCCTCTTTCTCACTTACGATGTTGAGCGCAGGAAGGAAACCTGTCATCAACATCATGACGATAGCAAAGAGGGCAGGAATCATGAAAAGTTTGTAGTTCTGCTGCTTGTTGTAGAGGTTGAGTGTGGAAAGCTTAGAGTTCAGAGTTAAGGATTTAGAGTTTAGTGCAGCACGCGGAGAGGTACTGGTGATGATCTGTGTCAGATAAGCACTACCCATAGCTCCCTTGGTACCATTGACAGCATTGGCAGCTACCAAGATTTGTGGAGACTCACCACGCACCAAGTCGCGCTCATACTGAGGAGGAATGACCATAATCACATCTGCATCACCTCGCTCCACCTCTGCCAATGCTTCATCGTATGACGCCTTCTGTCCCCCAAACAAGAAATAATTGGATGCCTCTACCTGGTGAACCAGTTGTTGGGAAGCTGTAGAGCGGTCACCATCCACCACATCCACCACGATGTTCTTTACTTCCATACTCACCACCCACGGCATGACGCACATGATGACAATGGGGAACATCAAGATCAGACGGGGCAGGAAGCTGTTTCGCCGAATCTGCAGGAACTCCTTTTGTATTAAGAACTTTATCATGATTGAGAATTAAAATTGAGAATTACTCCAGGCGTTTCTTGAAAGTCTTTAAGGCAATAGCCAGCAAAAGGACTGTCATGCCTATAAGGATCAGCATTTCACGCATCACATGTTCCACACCCACGCCCATAATCATTAGCTTGCGCATGGCAGCGATGTAGTAGCGAGGGGGGATGACAGCAGAGACATATTGCAAGATCTTAGGCATGCTTTCGATGGGGAAGAGCATGCCAGAGAGCATCACAATGGGCATCAGCAACACCATGGCCGACATGAGCAGAGCCACCAACTGCGTCTGGGCAACATTGCTTATTAGCAGACCAAGCGACAGCGCCAGCAAGATATAAATGCCCGATAACACAAAAATCCAGAACAGCGAACCTGCCAATGGTACCTCCAGCACAAAGTAGGACATGAGCAAGATCACAATCAGTATCACAAATGCCAGCACCAAGTAAGGTACAGCCTTGGCGATAATCACCATCAGTGGCTTCACAGGGCTGACCAGAAGTACTTCCATAGTGCCACGCTCTTTCTCCCTGACGATGGAGATAGAGGTCATCATGGCACAGATAAGCATCAGCAGCATACCCATAATGGCAGGCACGAAGTTGTATGCACTGCGCATCTGTGGGTTATAGAGCATCTTGGTATTAACCGTAGGTAATTGAGAATTGAGGATAGAGGTTTGAGAATTACCTTCGGAAGCTAATAATTCTTGCTGGATGATGGCCTGCGCATAGACAGCCCACTGCTGCGACATGTTGGGGTCTGCGGCATCCACGATGAGCTGCACTCCTGAATGAGAAGAAGCGAAGTTTTTTCCAAACACGATAGCCATATCTGCTTTCTGACTGCGGATGATGCGTTCTGCTTCTGCTGTCGTAGGAGCTGTCTGCACCAAGTTGAAATACTCCGAAGCTCCCAGACGCTCGATGATGCGCTGCGTCTGATGGTCCTGTGACGTCGTGACCACCACTGTCCGCACATTCTGCACATCGGTAGAGATGGCAAAGCCGAACAGCAGCATCAGCACCACTGGCATGCCGAAGAGTATCAGCATCGTGCGTTTGTCACGCAAGATGTGCTTCGCTTCCTTCTGTACAAATGACCAAAACTCTTTCATCCTCTAAAAGCTCTAAACCAATCAATCACTGCTGCGTGTTGCTTGCCTTGCTAGGTAAGTAAACACATGATCCATATCGGGTTGTCCGTAGTTTCGTTTCAGTTCTTCAGGACTACCTATCGCCTTAATCTTACCATCCACCATAATGGAGATGCGGTCGCAATACTCTGCCTCATCCATGTAGTGGGTAGTGACAAAGACCGTGATACCCCTGCCTGCTGCTTCGTAGATCAGTTCCCAGAACTGACGACGGGTGGCGGGATCTACACCTCCTGTAGGTTCATCGAGAAACACTACCCCAGGCTCATGGAAGATACTGACGCTGAATGCCAACTTCTGTTTCCATCCCAGAGGAAGCGACTTCACGATGTCATTTCCATGCGCAGTAAACTTCAGGCGTTCCAACAACTCGTCTGTCTTACGGGCTATCTCCCCCTCCTTTATGCCATAGATGCCTGCAAACAGACGGATATTCTCACGTACCGTTAGATCCTCATAGAGTGAGAAGCGCTGACTCATATAGCCTATGTGCTTCTTGATTTCCTCATACTGCGTACAGATATCGTAACCCACCACTGTACCAGTCCCACTTGTAGGCTGGTTCAGTCCTGTGAGCATGTGCATAGCTGTGGTCTTGCCTGCGCCATTGGCTCCTAAGAAACCGAATATCTCCCCACGTTTCACGGAGAAGGAAATATCATCTACTGCGTGGAAGTTGCCAAAGGCCTTAACCAGGTGCTCCACCTCAATAACATTGTCTGAACATTGAGAATTGAGAATTGGGAATTGAGAATTATCTGCTGGAAATTGGGTATCAGCCTTTGTCTTTCTTTCTATCCCTGGAGGATTGAAAACATCCTTGAAGCGCTCCAAAATCTCTTCTGGTTCTCCAATGCCCCTAAGGCACCCTTGATCTAAGAATGCTACCCGCTCACAACGGCGCACCTCATCTAAATATGGAGTGGCAGCCACGATGGTGATGCCTTGTTCCTTTAGTGTACCCAGCATCTCCCAGAACTCCTTGCGTGAAACAGGATCGAC
This sequence comes from Bacteroidaceae bacterium, assembly GCA_017650045.1. Lineage (GTDB taxonomy): Bacteria > Bacteroidota > Bacteroidia > Bacteroidales > Bacteroidaceae > Bacteroides. The sequence continues at coordinate 42,958 of JAGCFP010000034.1, forward strand.
ACCTGTGGTAGGTTCATCAAGGAAAAGCACGCTGGGTTTATGTACCAGGGCACAACTCAATGCCAGTTTCTGCTTCATTCCTCCAGAAAGGGCACCAGCCCGCCTGTCCTTGAAACGCTCTATCTGCGAATAGATGGCCTTGATGGTATCATATCCTTCTTCTACTGTGGTGCCAAAGAGCGTGGCAAAGAAGGTCAGGTTTTCCTCCACAGTGAGGTCCAGATAGAGCGAGAATTTACCAGGCATATACCCTACCCGCTTTCTGATTTCTGTCATCTGCCCTACAGTGTCGTAGCCATCAACCAAAGCCTGTCCTTCATCTGGGAGCAGTAAGGTGGCCAGAACGCGGAACAGCGTAGTCTTACCTGCGCCGTCAGGACCAATCAAACCAAAGACCTCGCCCTGTTCTACAGAGAAAGAAACGTCTTGTAAGGCCTGCACCTTCCCGTAACTCTTTGAGATATGTTGAACCTCAATGGAGTTCATAATTATGAATTATGAATTTTCAATGTTCCGTACATCCCTATTTTGATGAACCCATCGTTCTCTACTGCCACCTTGACAGCATATACCAAATCAGCACGTTCATCGTTGGTAAGGATAGTCTTGGGAGTAAACTCAGAGGTATCGGAAATCCACGTAACCTTTCCCTCGTAGGTCTTCCCCTTACCATCGCCATAGTCGGTCATGACAGTTACTGATTGCCCCACTTTCACCTGCTCCAGTTGGGAAGAGGTGACGTAGGCCCTAAGATACATGTGGCGAATGTCTGCCACCTTAAACAGAGGTTTGCCCACCACGGCAAACTCTCCTGCCTCTGTATATTTCTCCAGCACAGTGCCTTGGATGGGCGACGAGATGTAGCACTTACTCAGTTGGTCAAGCACCTGTGCCCGTTGTATGTCTGCAGCACTCATTTGGCTGTTCAGACTGCGGGTACTGTTGCCCAAGTTGGAAAGCTGTGCATCCAGTTGCTTCTTCAGCACCTGCACTTGGCTACGCACGTCGTCCAACTGCTTCTGATTGGCAGAGCCATCCTTTACCAAAGCCTCAAAACGCCGTTGCTCCATCTCTGCCTTGTCCAACTGCTCTCGCAAGCTGGCCACCTGCTTCTGCACATCAGGACGCTGGTTGGCAATGCTCTCTTTCGTTGCTCCCAAAAGCCGTGCCTGAAGGGCAAGTTGCACAGTATCTATCAGTCCTACCTGTTGGTACGCCTCCACCTCCATGCCCTCTTGCACATTGAAAGAAAGCAGTCGTCCATTCTGCTCTGCAGAAATGGTAATCTCCGTAGCCTCAAAAGTACCTGTGGCATCATAGGCTTTATTATCTCCACTGCATGCCGATAATAAAGCAATGCAAAGATTGAAAAATGCAAAGATGCAAATATTATTCCTTCTCATAATCTCTAAACTTTAAACTCTTAATTCTAAACCCTAAACTCTAAGCTCTAATTATTATATAGGTGTTTCATTCGATATATCTCCTGCAAGAGCTGAATTTCGTGGAGCGCCTGTGTCTGACGTGCCTCACTCACAGCATTGATCTCACGCAGCATCTCGTTCACAGTCTCTATGCCGTTCTCTACACGACGCTGAGCCCTATCGCGAATGCCCTCGCGCAAGGTCACGATCTCTGCATCCTGTGCCAACTGTGCCTTCAGGTCCTGAATCACGCCATCGGAACTTTCGCTCTGCAACTGCGTGTTGAAGAGGAAGGTTTCCCTTGTGACTCCGATCTGCCTCCGTTGCAACTCCAATTTCTGAAGGTCTGTCTTACGGGTATAAAGCGCTCCCAGATTCCAGCTAAGAGAGATACCTCCCAGCAGCAAACCGCTGTTCACAAGATCTGTCACCTTGCTATGCAACATGCCAGTGGCAAAAGCCCCCAGTTTGGGGCGAAGCTGAGCATCGAGCATTTTCTTCTGAGCATCGAGCAACTGGCTTTGTGCTGTGTACAGATTCAATTCTGGACGATAGTTGTTCCTGTCCAACTCACTTCCAGAAGTAGCAGGCTTCACCAGTGTAGTCTCCTCACCTAATTTCTGATTGATGAACGTGCCAAGCATCAGCAGGTAGGTGCGCTTTAAGGTACGCAAACTTCCCACACGCTGGTTGGCCTTGATCTGCTCCACACGCACAGCATCCACATCGCTCTGGTTGGCCAGTCCCCCACGCATCAGTCCTTCCACCGTCTGAAGACTCAGTTTCAGGTCATCTTCAAGCAACAAAGTCTGCTTCAGTTGCTCTTCTATGGAGAGTACCCCGAAGTAGAGCTGGTCAATACGCTGGCGCACATCGTACATCGACACCTCGACCTGTCCTTTCTCTACCTCAGCCTCTGCCTTTGCCAATCCCCTACGGGCAGCAATCGCTCCGCCATCGTAGATGCTCTGGTTCACTGTGACACTGGCACTGAGCAGGTGGTTCTCCATCCCTCCAGCGACCTGACCCAACTGTGCAGGCATGTCCAGAATATCCGTGAAGGCATAGGCACCAGCAGACAAGCCTATCTGAGGCAGATAGCCCTTCGAAGCATTGGAGAGGTTGAACTCACGACTCTGCTCCACCAGTCCGTATTGCTTAATCAGCGGATAGTTGGCCTCAGCACGCTCATAGCATTCCTCCAGCGTCAGTTGCGCCTTGCCAAGCAGAGCCCACCCCATCAGCACAAAAAGTAAGCCTATTCGTTTCATATCGTAGTTAATTATCATTTTGTAGGCAAAGGTATAATATTTCTTCCATATCCCTATTACCTATAGCAACAAAGATATGTCCTTTTTGTACAAAACGCCCTTTATTTTATTATTTTTGAGCATAAAACATTATCTTTGTAGCAGAAACAACAAAAGAAGCCATGACACAGAAATCTATAGAAGAACTTACCTTCGAGAAAATGCGCGAAATCCTATCAGGTGGGGATAGCATGCCCAATGATGCCATTTTCCTCGGAGATGACTTTGCCTTGCTGAGTGGTGAACCTTCACATTTCAAGCGCCTGCTGCCAGTGGACACCCCTTTTCGTATAGACGACATCCGCATTGGTCTCATTAAGCAAGGAGAGCTGAAGAATGAGGTCAACCTGCAAGCCCACCACCTGCATAAAAACACCATCGCCTTCATGGGAAAGGGAAGCATCATCGAACTGCGTGAAGCTTCAGCCGATCTGTCGATTATTGGCGTTGCCTTCCAGGACCACTATTTAGGCTCCATCAACAATCTGCCTGTTCCCCTCAATGGCGAGGTACGCGACCTCTTCATAGAAGATGCTACAGATGAAGAGGTAATCATGTTGGAGCAACTTCTGCAAACCACACGCAAACTGGTGCATCAGCCACGCATCAGCAAAGAGGCTGTAGGTGGTATGGTGAAAGCCATCGTGCATTATGTGGCAGGGCTGTGCAGGGAAAGACAGATGGGCAGCAAACAGGCCAAGGATAACGACCGTGACATCTTCGAACGTTTCATCCGTTTAGTCAACCTATATTGTCGCACAGAACATCAGATTGCATTCTATGCGGAGAAACTTTTCCTTAGTCCCCGTTATGTCAGTCAGGTGGTGAAACAGGTAAGCGGCCTCAGCGCCAAGGACTGGATTGACCGTGCCCTTATCACAGAAGCCAAGGTGATGCTGAAGCACACTCCCATGCGAGCCGTGCAGATCTCCTACGAACTGAACTTCCCTAATCCCAGTTTCTTCAGCAAGTTCTTCAAGCAGCATACGGGCATCACCCCAGAGGAGTATCGTAAAGGATGAAATTTTGCCAAAAACTGATGTGATAATCGAGAATTTCTTTGTATGTTTGCAAAAGCAATAAATAAAAACAGGTAATTATGGCATTATTCAACAGAATCTTACTGAAGCTCAGTGGCGAGAGCCTGATGGGCGAAAAACAATATGGCATTGACGAGAAGCGACTGGGCGAATATGCTGCCCAGATCAAAGAGATACACGATATGGGCGTGCAGATTGGCATCGTGATTGGTGGTGGCAACATCTTCCGTGGACTGAGTGGTTCACAGAAGGGCTTCGACCGTGTGAAGGGCGACCAGATGGGTATGTTGGCCACAGTGATCAACAGTCTGGCACTGAGCTCTGCCCTCACCGCTGCTGGTGTGAAAAACCGTGTGCTGACAGCCATCCGCATGGAGCCTATAGGTGAGTTCTACAACAAGTGGCGCGCCATAGAGTGCCTGGAGGCTGGCGAGGTGGTTATCTTCTCTGCAGGTACTGGCAGTCCTTACTTCACCACTGACACGGGCAGCAGCTTGCGTGGCATCGAGATAGAAGCTGATGTGATGCTGAAAGGCACACGCGTGGATGGCGTCTATACGGCCGACCCAGAGAAAGATCCTACTGCCACGAAGTTCTCTGAAATCACCTACGATGAGGTTTTGGCACGAAATTTGAAGGTAATGGATCTGTCGGCCATCTGCATGTGCAAGGACAACGGACTGCCAATCATCGTGTTCAACATGGATGTGGTGGGCAACCTGAAGAAAGTGCTGAGTGGCGAAGACATCGGGACTGTGGTACACCCTTGATGCAAGATTAAAAGATTAAAAGATTGAAAAATTAAAATAAGACTATTATGAAAGACGTAAAGACTATCGTGAATGAAGTGTCTGAGCAGATGGATATGGCTATCCTATATCTGGAAGATACATTGACTCATATCCGTGCTGGCAAGGCTGATGTACGCTTGCTTGACGGTATTCGTGTAGATAATTACGGCGCTATGGTTCCTATCAACAACTGTGCTGCTGTGACTACCCCAGATGCACGCACTATCTCCATCAAGCCTTGGGACAAGAACATGTTCCGTGTGATAGAGAAGGCCATCATCGACTCTAACTTGGGCATCACTCCAGAGAACAATGGCGAAATCATCCGCTTAGGCATCCCTCCATTGACAGAGGAGCGTCGTAAGCAACTGAGCAAGCAGTGCAAGGGTGAAGGTGAGAATGCCAAAGTAAGCATCCGCAATGCCCGTCGCGATGGCATTGATGAGCTGAAGAAAGCCGAGAAAGAAGGCATGTCCGAGGATTTCCGCAAAGACGGTGAAGAAGAGCTCAAGAAGGTGCACGACAAGTACATCAAGAAGGTAGAAGAGCTCTTGGCCAAGAAGGACAAGGAAATCATGACGGTGTAAATAAATTGAACATTGAGGATTGAACATTGAGCATTATTACCATCCGGAAGGGATAGGCGCAGCTTAATGTTCAATGTTCAATGTTCAATGTTCAATAACAGATGCGTGGTTTAGTCGTCAAGAACACGGGTAGTTGGTACTTAGTCAAGACCGACGAAGGGGATGCTGTGGAATGCAAGATCAAGGGAAACTTCCGCTTGAAAGGCATTCGCAGCACTAACCCTGTGGCGGTAGGCGATTATGTACAGATTATCCGTAACCCCGAAGGCACAGCTTTTATCAGTGAGATAGAAGATCGCAAGAACTACATCATCCGCAAGGCATCCAACCTCTCAAAGCAGAGCCATATCATAGCGGCCAATCTGGACCAGTCCATGCTCATAGCCACAATAAAGCATCCTGAGACCAGCACCATCTTCATCGACCGCTTTCTGGCTACTGCCGAAGCCTATCGTGTGCCCGTTATCCTATTATTTAATAAGATAGATCTGCTGGATGCTGAGGAGCATCACTACTTAGAGTCGCTGATACACCTCTACACCACCATTGGTTACCAATGCATGGAACTTTCTGCCTTGAAGGCAGAGGGGATAGAGCAGGTGAAGGAAGCACTGAAGGGCAAGGTAACACTCTTCTCTGGCAATTCAGGCGTAGGTAAATCCACCCTCATCAATGCCCTGCTACCCCACTTAGACATTAAAGCCCGCACAGGGGTCATCTCCACTGCCCACGACAAGGGTATGCACACCACCACCTTCTCTGAAATGTACGAGGTACCTGGCGGAGGTTACATCATCGATACTCCAGGCATCAAAGGTTTTGGTACCTTCGACATGGAGGTGGAGGAGATAGGCCATTACTTCCCAGAGATTTTCCAATTCTCCCATCAGTGCAAGTATGGCAATTGCACCCATCGCACAGAGCCAGGCTGTGCCGTGCGTGAAGCTGTGGAGCAACATTATATCAGTCAGTCGCGCTACACCTCTTACCTCAATATGCTGGAAGATAAAGAGGAGAGCAAGTATCGACAAGGATATTGATGCGAAGCTCATAGGTGTGGGCATAAATGCTCACAGTTAGAGCAAACTATTTTTCTAGTTAGAGAAATATTTTTTCCTAACTAGGAAAATAATATTTCACTTCTATGTGCCGATTTTACACCTCACACTTCACAAACAGGCAATAAGCACATATTAATCATTGGATAATTGGTGTGAAGAGTTGCATTTGACTCTTCACCACTCTTCACAGTATTCTCCTCTTTATTGACTCTGATAATTATAATGTGTGAAGTGTGGTGAAGTGTTTGCGAGCACTCTTCACGCTTATAAGAATCAAGCATTCAGCCGATTAGATGCCATCCGTGAAGTGTGAAGGGGAAAAGAGATACATGGAGACTAAATTATGCAAAATTACATCATGCAGAATTGTATAATAATGAAAAAATCCCCAAAGCAGGAGCCTTGGGGATTCGTTTTTCATAGAGAACCTACGACTTAGATCTCCCAACCAAGAGCAGATGCACCCAGAACGGCAGCATCGGCATCCTTCAGCTCAGACATCAGCAGTTTGGTCTTGCCCTTGAAGATAGGCATCACGTTCTCATCGATGGTGCGCTGGATAGGCTCGAAGAGCAGGTCGCCAGCATGTGCCAGACCACCAAACAGCACGATAGCTTCTGGGCTGGTGAAGGCGATGAAGTCAGCGAAGGCCTCACCCAGAATCTTACCAGTGAATTCGAAGATGTCCTTAGCAATCTTGTCGCCAGCCTTGGCAGCATTGAACACGTCGAGAGAGGTAATTTCCTCTGCAGGAATGTCACGCAGCTTACTTGGCTCTGTGCTTGAGGTCAGGATCTCACGAGCAGAGCGAGCCACACCTGTAGCAGAAGCATAAGCCTCCAGACAGCCCTTGCGACCGCAACCGCAGAGACGACCGTTCTCGCGACGGATAGTCACGTGACCCAGCTCACCAGCGAAGCCATCGTGGCCATAAACCAACTGGCCGTTGCAAACCACACCACTACCTACACCTGTACCCAGGGTAATCATGATGAAGTCCTTCATACCACGTGCAGCACCATAAGTCATTTCACCGATAGCAGCAGCATTGGCATCGTTGGTCAGTGCGCAAGGCACGCCCATCTTCTCAGAAATCAGGTTAGCCAATGGAATAACGCCCTTCCAAGGGAGGTTTGGTGCGAACTCAATCGTACCAGTATAGAAGTTGCCGTTAGGAGCACCTACACCGATACCCTTGATCTTACCTTCAGCATCGTTAGCCTTAATCAGCGCCTTCATGCCAGAAGTGAGGGCTTCTACATAGTCCTCTATCTTCTCATACTTCTGCGTCTTGATTTTATCTACTGCGAGCACGGTTCCACGTGCATCTACGATACCGAACACTGAGTTTGTTCCACCAATGTCAATACCCATTACATAGGGCTTCTCTACATTTGTTGTTACCATGATATTAAATTGTATTAAGTTAAATAGTTATTCTTATGCTGTTACAAATTACTTAAAGTTTTTTGACTTTTCAAAATTTTACATGCTAAAAAACGTATAAATGCAGAAAATAAAATTTTTTATACATAAGTTTGCAACAAATCGCAAACTCTATGCGTCTAATGAGTAAATGTGAACAGACCTTTTTATGATACATTTAAAAGACATTAACAAGACTTACTGGGGGAAAGCTCCACTACATGTGCTGAAAGGCATCGACCTGCACATAGGGAAGGGGGAATTTGTTTCCATCATGGGAGCGTCGGGTTCTGGTAAATCCACCTTATTAAATATATTGGGCATATTGGACAACTACGACAGTGGGGAGTACCTGCTGAATGGGACGCTGATCAAGGGACTGAGTGAAACCAAAGCGGCTGAATACCGTAACCGCATGATAGGCTTTATCTTCCAGTCGTTCAACCTCATCAACTTTAAGGATGCTGTGGAGAACGTGGCCCTGCCACTGTTCTATCAAGGGGTGTCGCGTCGTAAACGCAATGCCTTGGCGCTGGAATATCTGGACAAGCTGGGACTGAAGGACTGGGCACATCACTTGCCCAATGAGATGAGTGGCGGACAGAAACAGCGTGTAGCCATAGCCCGTGCATTGATTACCAAGCCTCAGATTATATTGGCAGATGAGCCTACAGGTGCCCTCGACAGCAAGACTTCTGTGGAAGTGATGGAGATTCTGAAGGACCTGCATCGGGAAGGTATGACCATCATTGTGGTGACACATGAGAGTGGTGTGGCCAATCAGACTGACAAGATCATCCACTTGAAAGACGGAATCATTGAGAGTATAGAACAAAACCTGCACCACGACGCTTCTCCTTTCGGAGCAAACGGACTGATGAAATAGACGGCTATGAGAGACTTACTACAGGAAATAGGTAATTCACTGAGCCAGAACAAGCTTCGCACCTCGCTGACAGGCTTTGCAGTGGCATGGGGCATCTTCATGCTCATCGTACTGCTGGGTGCTGGCAATGGCATCGTGCATACCTTCCAAGCAAATATGAACACCAATGCACTGAATACAGTAAGTGTGTATCCAGGTGTAACTACCACAGCTTATAAAGGCTATCAGGAAGGGCGCTATATCCAACTGGATAACCGTGACCTGGAAGCTACAGAGGACGATTTTCAAGAGAACATTCTCAGTGCTGGAGCCATGCTTACCCAAGGGGGCATCACCCTGAGCTATGGGGCAGAGTATGTGAGCCTGCGCCTGAATGGGGTGCATCCCAACTATGCCCTTATCAATGCTTTGAAGATAGACAAAGGTCGATTCATCAATACACTGGACATCCGCGAAAGGCGTAAAGCCATTGTATTGCATAAGAAAACAGCAGAGATTCTTTTCAAGCATACAGAACCTTTAGGGCAGTTTATCAAGGCTGGCGATGTGGTTTATCAGGTGGTAGGTATTTACAATGATCAAGGGAATGACCAAAGCAGTCCAGCCATCATTCCTTTTACCACCTTACAGTTGATATACAACAGGGGCGATAAGTTGAATGTCATTATGACCACCACGCAAGGATTGGAGACGGAGGAAAAGTCGGATGCCTTCGAGAAGAATTACAGGAGAGCCTTGGCTGGCATCCATAGTTTCGACCCTGAAGACCAAAGTGCGATTTACATCAGCAACCGCTTCACTCAATACCAGCAGGTCATGACGGCCATGAACCTACTGAGACTGAGCCTGTGGATCATCGGTATCTTCACCTTGCTAAGCGGCATCGTGGGTGTTTCAAACATCATGTTCATTACCGTCAAGGAGCGCACGCATGAGTTTGGTATCCGTAAGGCGTTGGGTGCTAAACCTCGCTCCATCTACAAACTGATTGTTGTGGAGAGCATCGCCATCACCACGCTGTTTGGCTACATCGGGATGCTTTGTGGAGTGGCAGCAACGGAATGGATAGATAAGACCTATGGTAGTACAACCATCAGCATTGGAGATGATAGTGCCACGCTCTTTGTCAATCCTACGGTGGATATGAGTATTGCCATCGGAGCTACGGTATTGCTGATTGTGGCAGGTATCTTGGCAGGACTCTTCCCTGCACGAAAAGCTGCCAACGTAAGGCCGATTGAGGCACTGAATGCAAGATGATAACAATTGAGAATTGAGAATTGAGAATTGACAATTGAGAATTGAGAATTGAGAATTGAGAATTAATAATTCCAAAAGGATGCGAATAGACAGAGACAACATAGAGGAAATACTGATTACCATCAGCAGGAACAAGACGCGAAGTCTGCTCACTGCCTTTGGTGTGTTCTGGGGCATCTTCATGCTGGTATTCATGCTGGGTGGAGGTCATGGTCTGAAGAACATGCTGATGACAGAACTGGCAGGCGTTGCCAACAACTCAGGTTTTGTATTCTGTGATCGCACCTCCGTACCTTATAAGGGATTCCGTAAAGGACGCAGGTGGGAACTGGAAACGAAAGACCTGGAAGCCCTGAGACAGATCAAGGAGCTGGAAGTGGTGGCAGCCAACAGCTCTCGATGGGGGAAGACCTTCATCTATGAAGACAAAAAGTATGACGATGGAAACTTGAGAGGCCTCACCCCTTCATTCGAGAAGATAGAGGACCAGAAAATCAAATATGGTAGGTTTATCAACGATGTGGATATCCGCGAGGAGCGTAAGGTATGCGTGATTGGCAAGGAAGTCTATCACAGGTTTTTCGATGAGGGCGTAGATCCATGCGGACACTTCGTGCAGGTGGATGGGGTGTATTACATGATCATAGGCGTGTCAACAACCGATGGAAACTTCAACATCAACGGATGGCCACCAGAGAGCATTGTGATTCCGCTTAGCACCATGCAACGCATGTATAACATGGGAAACAGGTTGGAACTCATTGCCTTTACTATGAAGCCTGGCACTCATGTGAAAGACGTAGAACCTAAGATTAGTCAGATGATGAAAGAAAGGCATCTGATAGCTCCAGACGACAAACAGGCCGTGCAATTTGTCAATGCGGAAAGCCTCTTCAAGATGGTCGATGACCTGATGAAAGGTATAGAAGTGCTGATATGGATGGTGGGCTTAGGCACACTGCTGGCAGGTGCCATAGGGGTAAGTAACATCATGATGGTAACCGTAAAGGAGCGTACCACAGAAATAGGCATACGCAGAGCCATTGGGGCACGACCTCGTGACATCTTGCAACAGATCATGTCGGAGAGTATGATGCTCACCGTCGTAGCTGGCATGGGAGGCATCTGCTTTGGAGTCTTTCTGCTTGAGCTATTGGAACAGGCCACTGGAGAAACGGGCTTACAAGTTTCTTTCTGGTTGGCCATAGGTACTTGCCTCATCCTGTTACTGCTAAGTATCCTGGCAGGACTGGCTCCCGCATATCGAGCCATGGCCATCAAACCTATTGATGCCATCAGAGACGAATGATTGTGTAAGCACAATATTATAAATTAAAGGATAAAAAATAAAAAGATTATATCTCTATGAAGAAGTTTGTGAAGTATGGAATAATGGCACTCATCGCCATCGTATTCATCGGAACATTTGTGTTCCTGTATCAAAAGTCACTGCCAAAAGTGACGGAGTATGAGATTCTTACCCCAGAACGTACCACCTTAGAGAAGACTACGGTGGCAACGGGCAAGATAGAACCTCGTGATGAGATTCTGATTAAGCCGCAGATATCAGGCATCATTTCTGAAGTGAATAAGGAAGCAGGAGAAATGGTGAAGTCGGGCGAGGTCATTGCCAAGGTGAAAGTGATTCCAGAGTTGGGACAGTTGAACTCAGCAGAGAGTCGTGTGCGCCTGGCAGAGATGAATGCCAAGCAAGCGGAAAACGAGTTTGCACGCAACCAGCAACTTTTCAGGGATAATCTCATCAGTCGTGAGGAATACGAGAGGGCTGAGGTCTCAGTAAAGCAGGCTCGTGAGGAATTGCAGACCGCCAGTGACAACCTTCAAATCGTGAAGGAGGGTATCACGCAGAGCAGTGCGTCAATCAGTTCCACACTCATCCGCTCCACCATCGATGGTCTGATACTGGATGTACCTGTGAAGGTAGGAAACTCTGTGATTATGAGTAATACCTTCAACGATGGTACCACCATCGCCAGCGTGGCCAATATGAACGACCTGATCTTCCGTGGCAAGATAGACGAGACAGAAGTGGGCAAGGTCTATGAGGGAATGCCTGTGAAGTTGACCATTGGTGCCTTGCAAAACCTCACGTTCGATGCCACCTTGGAATATATTTCTCCTAAGGCCACAGAGGAGAACGGTGCCAACCAGTTTGAGATCAAGGCTGCCGTTAAAGCGCCAGAAGATGTAAAGATTCGCTCGGGTTATTCCGCCAATGCCGAGATTGTATTGGAACGAGCCGACAATGTATTGGCAGTCCCTGAGAGTGCCATCGAGTTCAGCGGAGACACCACCTTCGTCTATGTGCTCACTTCAGCAGGCAGGCCTCAGGTATTCCGTCGCCAGCAAGTGGAAGTTGGCATGAGCGACGGCATCAAGATAGCCATCAAGAGTGGCATCAGTGAGGAAGAGCAAGTCAGAGGTTTGGAAATTAATGAAGAATAAGACAATGAAAAAGACCATACTATTATCAGCCCTCATAGCATTGGGCATTCACGTTAATGCACAACAACGCTGGACACTCCGGGAGTGCATAGACTATGCCATTGCACACAACGTGAACATTTTACAGGCAGAAATCTCAGCCAAGCAGAGTGAAGTAGATGCCAATACCGCAAAATGGGCACGACTGCCCAACCTCAATGCTGGTGGTAATCAGAGCTTCAACTGGGGACGTACTCAAACTGCCATCAAGGATGAAGATACGGGCGACTATACCACTAAGTATGTAGATACCAGCAGTCGTGGTACCAACATGAGCCTCAGCACCAGCATCCCATTGTTCACTGGTTTTGAGATTCCCAATCAGTATGCCCTTTCTAAGTTGAACCTTAAAGCGGCGCTTGCCGACCTTCAGAAAGCGAAAGAGGACCTTGCCATTAACATCGCCTCAGCTTATCTGCAGGCGCTATATAATAAGGAGTTGCACCAAGTGGCAGTAAGTCAGGTTGAGTTGAGTAAAGAGCAGTACGACCGTATTGAATCGTTGGAGCGACTTGGAAAAGCTTCTGTTGCAGAAGTGGCTGAAGCAAAGTCCAGGGTGGCACAAGATGAATTGAACGTGGTTCAGACACGCAACAATTACAACCTCTCTATCCTCGACCTGACACAACTGATAGAATTGGAAACTCCTGAAGGTTTTGAGATAGAAGAACCAGACCAGGCTTTTGTATTGAATGTCCTCACTCCTCCAGATGAGATCTTCTCCACTGCCATGATGAATAAACCTGCCATCAAGGCTGCACAGGCCCGTTTGGAAGGTAGCAAACACAATATCAAGATAGCCCAGAGCGCCTACTATCCATCATTAAGTCTCAGTGGTAGTTTAGGAACCAGCTACTACTCTACCCTTAATCGTACGTTCAGCGAACAGATGGGAGATAATCTTAGCAGGTATGTGGGGTTTAGTCTCAACATCCCCATCTTTAATCGCTTCGCTACCCGCAACCGTGTGCGTACTGCCAAGTTGCAACGTGACAATTATGCCTTACAGTTGGAAAATACCAAAAAGACGCTTTATAAGGAAATACAACAAGCCTGGTATAATGCTACAGCAGCAGAGAGTAAGTATGCCAGCAGTGAAGCTGCTACGGAGGCCAGCTTAGCTTCCTTTGAGCTTACCAGTAAGAAGTATGAGAATGGCACTGCCACAGCTGTGGCCTACAATGAGGCAAAACAGAACCTGATGAAGGCTCAGAGTGATGAGCTCCAAGCCAAATATGAATACATCTTCCGTACGAAGATTCTGGACTTTTATAAGGGAGAGGAGATACAATAGGTCCGGGACCTATTGAAAATTAAAAAATTAAAAGATAAAATAATTAAAAAAGGCTCTTTCCTAACAACCAAAGTTCACCTTATAATATTATAATGCTTTAATGTTCATCCTTCAGTCTGATTCCATCTGGCTGAAGGATGATCAGCCTCATCTTGTAAAGCTCTCCTACAGCCTTCTTGAAGGTTTTCTTGCTTACTCCGAAGGTTTCATAGATTTCTTCGGCATCACTTTTATCATTGAAAGAGGTAAAGCCTTTATGGTCACGGATATATTTCAGTAACGTCTCTGCAAAGTCATCCACTTTACGGGGTCCAGCTTGTTGAAGTATCAAGTCTATCTTCCCATCTTCACGCACCTGCTTCACGAAAGCCTTCAGTCGCATACCTGTATGCAAGGGTTGGAAAATCTCACTATTGTAAAGCAAGGCAGCAAACTTGTTTTCCACAATGGCTTTAAAGCCCAGATCAGTCTTTTGCCAGATAAGTATATCGACCTCCTGCCCTTCCTGATAAGGAGGCATTTCATTGGAGAGAAACTTATTCACTTTCGCGGAAGCCATAAGACGATAGCTTTCTTTGTCTTGATAGCAATAAACAATGTAACTCTTCCCTTGTATCATGCGCATCTTCTGTTCACGGAAAGGCACGAAGAGGTCTTTCATCAACCCCCAATTCAGGAAAGCACCGTACTTATTCACCCAATTCACTTCGAGGAAAGCAAATTCTCCAACTTGTACCAAAGGTGTCTGAGTAGTGGCAACAAGTCGTTCCTCATTGTCCAAATACAGAAAGACATTCAGTTCATCACCCTCCTTCACTCCTTCAGGCACATAACGCAGAGGGAGCAGAATCTCCCCATCGTCTCCACCATCCAGATAAAGTCCGAAATCCACGAACTTCACCACCTTCAGTTGGTTGAATTTTCCTAATTCGATACTCATTGCCATCCGTTTTTAGAATTGATAACCCAAGGTCAGATGGATAGCCAAGTTGGTCAAGTCACCTTTCAACGCTACATTATTGAACAGGCCATCGGTGACTGGCAGCAAACCCCATGAGCAATCCACACCTACCAGATAATGCTGATACCTGAAATCCGCACCGAATGCCACACCAGCATCCAAGTTCTTATAGGCTTTGGATCCTGCTACATAAGTGGTCCCCGATTTGGTGTTCAGCATAGTAAGTCCGTCATAATCACAGCCATCAGTAAAGAGTTCTCCCACAAAGGTGCGATGAAAGTCCATATCATCTGCACTGACGTGCGCCTTTCCCACTACCCCCCAGGCGACATAAGGACCAGCCTTAAATGTCAGTTGCATTTCATCACTGAGATCCAACTTAAATGCCCCATAGACAGGAAGCTCAAAGTAGCTCAGTCTGTTATCCAAGGTTACTGGCACGATCATCTCTCTACCATATTCACCCTTGAAGTTAGAGCCCTTCTGCACATAGTACAAGGCTGGCTGCACTGCCCAATGACCAGAGACTGGAATATTGACAGTCAATCCCAACTTATAAGAAAGGCGATTCTCCATGAGTGACAATCCTTGGAGTTTAGATATACCAGCCCCTGCTCGCACTTGCAATGATACCTGGGCTTGAGCTGTGCTTATCGTCATCATGCCGATGAATGCCATCCACATGAAAAAGAGTTTTCTACTATTCATATACACATTCGTATTAGTCCGTGATATTAAATGCAAATTTACACAAAACCTTGCATGGATTGAAGAAAAAAGGCAAATATTTTGCTTTTTCGCTCAGATTGCACTACCTTCGCACCCGCAAAATCAA
>JAGCFP010000035.1 GCA_017650045.1 Bacteroidaceae bacterium
TAAGATGGTACCTTTGGCTTGTTCAGGATCTATGTCCACCAGAGCGTGGATATTATTCAGCGTGTTCATGAAGAAGTGCGGGTTTATCTGATAGCGCAGGTATTCTAATTCTTGCTCCAGATGTTGTCGGCGCAGTTCTTCCGTATCACGTTGATTTCTCACAGAACGGAAATATTCCTTAATACCTAAGTTCATACTTATCAGCAAGAAGGCAATAAAAGTGTTTGTGATGGCAGGATTCTCCATCAGCATCCGTGTGAGATCTTGTCTCCTTGGAGGATTCTCCCTTTCGAATCCTCTGGCACCAGGACCTCCATCATCGGGTCGTCCATCAGGACGTAGAGGGCCTTCATCGCCGTTAGGAGGTAGGGGAGGACGCTCATTGTTTTCCATGCCAGGAGGTGGCCCCATAGGGTCTGGGCGTTTTGTAAAGACAGCTTGTCCTGTAGCAAAAAGCACCAGTAGGCAGAATGCTAAGGTGAAATAGAGACTTTTCTTCTGACATCGTATCAGTATCGGAGCGAGGAGGTAGTTATGCAGCAAGAAAAGAATAAAGAAAGGCACTATCTCCTTCCAGATAGAGAATACCTGGCTCCAATCGAAAGTGGAGGCGCTTTCTTCTTTGTTCCAAGTCAGATAAAGTGCCAAAATGGGGATGGTGAAGACCAGCGCCCACACCACCCCATAGATAATGTTCTCTTGCAGTTTTAGTCGATTCTCATATTTCATACCGCAAAGATAATCTTAAAATTGACAATAAACAATTGGCAATTCTTTATTCTTCATCTTCGTCCGTTGTTCCCTCCTGCCGTAACACTGGCATTTACGTTACCTAACGTAGATCCGTCCTTGCTAATCGATGCTCCTAGGAGTAAGCCATGCCAGTAACTACCGCCAGTGAAAGTCCCTCCGCTGCTTATGGTGTAACTAGTGCCGCTTTTTAAATCTGGAGAGCTGATAAGGAAGGTTGCGCCACCACCGTAAGTACGCGTCACTTCATAGGCCATAAGGCTCTTTCCATCAGTGTTTATGGAGAGATAATTACCATTTTCTATACCGGCATTGAACGATACGGATGCTTGCGTAGATTGAGCATTTGGATAGCTGGTGCCCCCTCCCATGGACAGAAGAGTACCTCCACTGATTTCTACACTGTAACCTTCTTCTTCATTGGCATCTATGCCGCTTTCCGGTTTGCTGGAACCTATAGCCAAGATAACACCACCTTTCACATATAAGTTACCATTGCTGTCTATGCCGTCATTATTGGCAGAATACGCATATATATTTCCACCGTTCAGATACATGTGACTGGCAGAATTCAAAGCATCGTCATAGGCAGATACTTCCACGATACCATTGTTGATAGTCATCACACCTTTTGCTTCTATGCCTTCAGAGCCTTCGCCACCTGTGGTTTTTACACGAATATCACCTCCGTTGATGGTAAGGTCAGTGTCACTCTTGATGCCTTTAGCAGAGGAATGCAGTGAACTGCTATAGGTAAACCGCTTGCCGGTAGTGATGATACGTAGGGTGCCGTCATTGATGACGATGTCTTGGTCGCTGCTTATACCCTTGCCTCCGCTTCCTGTGCTTTTGAGCCACAATTCTCCTCCGTTCATGGTGAAGATACTGTCACTCTTGATACCTGCACAGGCACTTGTATCGTTCTCGTCCTCATCATATTCTCCGTCTCCAGTGGTGATGACAGTGGTACGACCTCCGTTCACCTCTACATAGCCATCGCTCGACAGACCTTTGGATGCTGTAGCAGAGACCTCCACATTCAGTACGCCACCTTCAATAATGATGGCATCGTTGGCTTTTACACCATTACCGGCTGAGGCGATGATATTGATGACATTTCCTGGTCGGAAACGTACATAGTCATCACTGGCAATGCCGTGCTTGCCTTTGCCAGTCACGTTCAGGATTCCCTTTCCGCTGAAGATGAGTTGTCCCTCGCTGAAAAAGGTCCCCTTCATGTCTTCATCGTCCACCTTATTATATTTGCTACCATCAGTGAGGTTGTTGGTGGTTCCGTCAGCTAGTTCCACGAAGATACGCTTCTTGCTTTGAATATTGATTGCTGCTCCATCGTTGTTGGTCAGTGTCAAACCATTGAGGGTCAACTTGAATTTCTTGTCACTATACACCTTGAAACAACCATCAGAAGAAGTGCCTGTCAGCACATACTCAATACCTTTCACAGAACTATTTACGGTGACATCAGCCCCATCTACAGTCACTTCCACACCTTCTACACTGCCGCTTACGATGGCAGTCGTGTTATCGTATGAAACACTGATTATCGTAGTAAAATCGGAGTTCTCCACATAATCTTCATCTTCCGTAGGGATAGTTTCATGTTCTGACAATACAGAAGTGTCTATCTTTACATCAAATTCTTCCAAGTCATCTGTGCCGCTGGCCTGGCCCCCGAATCCACCTTGTCCGGGCATACCACCTTGGCCGTTCATGCCGCCTTGCATGGCAGGCACTTGTTCTTGACCATAATCACTGAGAGGAGAGTCCTCAACGCAAGCTACTGCGATGAATGCCACTATCAGGCACACCATCCATTTCATTTCTTTTTTCATTGCTTTCATATTTATATCTCGATGCAAAGATAGATTCTCGCCTATACTCAATTATAATATTTTCAGCGAATCGGCATTTTCCTTCAGCAGATCAGGCAGAGATATGCTAAAAAGTCGTACCTTTGCAGTACATTTTTAAACAGCAAAGCAAATGAAAGCAAGAAATCTGATGATTGCATTGACGGCTGCTATACTCACCGCTTGTGGTGGTGCTCAGCAGCAGAAAGACCTGAACCCCGTGCTAACTGTGGAAGGTGGCCAGATTCAGGGAGTACTTACCGATTCTACTCAGGTGATGGTGTATAAAGGCATCCCTTATGCAGCTCCTCCAGTGGGTAATCTCCGTTGGAAGAAACCTCAGTCCGTAGTGCCTTGGCAGGGCGTGAAGGTGATGGATACCTTCAGTGCGGCCTCTGTACAGGCTGCGCATAATGCGGGTGAATTTTATACCGAGGAGTTTTACTTCGGTGGAGATCCTGAATTCAGTGAAGATTGTCTGTATCTAAACGTATGGGCTCCAGCTGGTACATTGGGTGATACAAATGCCAAACTGCCTGTGGCCATGTGGGTGCATGGTGGCGCCTATTCTGCAGGTTGGGGCCATGAGATTACAATGGACGGTGATGCATGGGCACAGCGGGGCGTGATTCTGGTAACGATCAACTACCGCTTGGGCATGCTGGGATTCCTCTCACATCCTTTGCTCTCTGCCGATGAGGATGGTACTTCGGGCAACTATGGCCTTTACGACCAGATTGCAGCGTTGAAGTGGGTGCGTAATAATATCGCTCAGTTTGGTGGTGATCCTCAGAACATCACCATCTTCGGACAGAGTGCAGGTGCTTCCAGCATCCGCAACCTTTGCGCTTCTCCGCTTTCCAA
>JAGCFP010000036.1 GCA_017650045.1 Bacteroidaceae bacterium
ATGAGTGAGTACCTCTCTGAAACCACGCGTGCAGTGGCCAATATGATTACCCACAATGTGCTCTCACGCTATCCTAATTTGCGTGTGATTGTGCCTCATTGTGGCTCATATCTTCCATTGGCTATTCCGCGTATGAAAGCCATCTATCCCGCTGTGCAGAATGCTGGATTAGTGGGAGACATCGATTGGGAGGAACAGCTTTCGCGTCTTTATTACGATTTGGCAGGTAATCCTTCGCCTGAAATCATCAAAGCGATGCTCACCATCACAGATATCTCCCACATCCTTTATGGCTCCGACTATCCTTATGTGGCTCCTGATATTTTGAAGCGCAATCTTGGCATTCTGCGCATGAACTTGCTGAACGACGAGGAGTTGGCTCCCTATGTGGATGATATCTTTGGAAAGAACTTTATTAAACTGTTGAGAAATGAATAACAGAAAGTTTGTCTTGATTTTGAGTGCCATCAGTGGCCTACTCTCATTTGTACTTCTTTTTTTCGTACTTAATATGATGAAGCAAAAAGAATCCCAGAATATAGAAGAAACTAATGCCGTGTCACAAATCTCTGCCACCGAGGCTGCTAGCAATATGCTGATTCGTTTGGCAGTGATAGAGGTTTATCCTGAATACTTGCAAGAATACCTTGAAGCCGCTTCTACAGTGGGTGGTGAGAGTGTGGCGAAGGAGCCAGGCGTGGTGTGTATCTTCCCCATGCAGATGAAGAATGAACCCAATCAAATCCGCATCATTGAGATCTATCGCAATCAAGAGGCTTATCAGAGCCACTTGCAGACGGAGCATTTTTTGACCTACAAGAACGGCACCCTCCACATGGTGAAGAGCCTCGACCTACAGGAAATGCGGCCTTTGCATCCGGAGGCCATGCCGCTGATATTCAAGAAATTCTTTGCAGAGTAGAAGTTCGTCCTACTCTGTTTTTTACCCAAACCTTATGCGAAGCCTGTCCCATCGTAGTGATGCCTGAGGATGGGTCCTTTGCAAAGGCATTGAGCCTTGGATTGTTATATCATATTGATTTGCTTGGTTATGAGAGATACAAGGATACTCTTATAGGTCGTCATATCGACAGAGTGGGGCGGGTATTTTACTCTGTATGAGCAGTTTTTCCTGTTTTCTTTGCTTTTTCTGATATTTCTGTTTATTTTTGCGATGGTAGTTTGTAAGTAGTCGTTAGGATGCATGATTTTTTAACATATAAAAGTGCGATTTTCCAAGCTAAAAATTTGGAAAAATCCTTGATTTTGTTAGAACGAACGAACGAACGAACGAACGAACATTAGTTCTAAATACTATAGCGTGCTGCGTAGCAGCGCGCATTGATATACTTGTGGCGTGGTGACCCTTCAGAGCTCCAGAGCCACAAGCATTTTTTTTGATATATGTTACACTTAAATTCAATAGTCTATGAAACAAGTTTATGAGGCACCAGAGGTGCAAGTAATTAACATGGAAGTGCAAGCTTCTGTCATGCAGGCAAGTCGTGGCAAAGGCTATGGCGAGGAAACGGATTGGACGGATTAGGAGGAATGAACTATGAAAAGAAATGTTTTTTACACATTGACTGCCCTGCTGATGGCAGGAGCTGCCTTCACTGCATGCGGCAGTGACGAGGAAGTGGTGAACGTGCCTACCACTGAACAGACATGGCAGATCTGTATCCCTGCAACCAAGGGGATAGATGTTGATACGCGTGCTTTGAATCTGGATGGGAAGACTTTGATGGCCACTTGGACCACCAGTGATGAAATCTATGTAGCTAAAGGTACAGAAGTTGACGCCAATGTATTGAAACCTGATAGAAATGGCTCATCTGCCAACTTGGAGGGTACGCTGGTTGGAACTTATGAGGTGGGGGATGAACTGACGCTGATATATGGATTCTATAAGCCAATACCTTCATTCTTATATAAATGGCTCTATTATCAATATGGTATGAATGATGTTGGGCAGAATGGAACGCTTGAATCCCTGCAATATTTTGATTTCGCATCAGCTAAGGTAGCTGTCACTGCTGTAGACGGAGGCAAGATTACTACTACGCCAGCAAGCTTCAAGCCTTGCCAGTCTATCTTTAAGCTTACCTTCACAGATGGCACAAATCCCGTTAGAGCCAAGAATCTAAAGATTAGTAGTACTAATAACAAACTTGTCTATACATACGACATCTTGAATGAGAAAGAGGAAAAACCTGATGGTCTTAGTTTAAGTGTGAATATTGACACACCTTCTTCAGAAGTTTATGTAGCTTTGCGCATGGACGAAAGCGTAGAAGAAAGTGGTAAAATCATCTTCAGGGTGGAAGACGAGGATGGATACATCTATGAGGGAACAAAGACAGCCACTGCCACTATGCCTGTGAATGGCAAATATTATGTGGCTACTGTCACAGTGAAAAAGACTGGGGAACAGAATACTCTGAAGATCACTCCATCTGAGAGTTACACTGTCAGTGGTACAGCTTATACTGTAATAGCAGATGCAACGGCAACAGGAAAAGCTGATGAATATTTTATTCGCACAGAAGCAGACAATGTTACACTGACTATTGACAATGTTGAGCTGACAAATGGCAGCATCGAAGCTGCTAGACATCAGGGAATAGTCTTCATACTTGAGGGAACAAATAAAGTGAAATCTACTGATCTCTTCAAGGCAGGTGTGACTTTTAAAGGCACGGGTAGCCTGACATTTGGGTGGTATGGGTCCACTCCTCTTGATCTTAATAGCGAAGATTATACGGGTGTGAAGCTTGATGATGGCTTAGAACTGATCAATAACGAGGATGGCACTTATACCATCAAGCCAGCATCTTGATAAGATATTTAGGCATTATGTTACAAAAGAAGGCAGGGTTATGAAGCCCTGCCTTCTTTCTTTTTCCTTTAATTAGACATAAAAGAAGTTTCATTTTTCTTTTTTTACCCAAACCTTATGCGAAGCCTGTCCCATCGTGGTGATGCCTGAGGATGGGTCTTTTGCAAAAGCATTGAGCTCTATCGAGGCTGCTGATCGATTCACATTGTTCAGATTGGCATATTGCTGCAGGGTGATGAAGCCTTGATGTTCAATTTTGTCCAGTGTTCGTTGCAGTTTCTCCTCCATGCTGAACTTTTGTATGCGCACCCGCTTCACACCTGTCATCTCGCGTTCCAATGTGGTTTTTTGCTGCACTTCTTTCAACAACTCTGGATCTGGTTTGAAATTCACGCTTCTGACCTCCACTTTACGGATGCGACGCTTATCAGTCAGTTCATCTTCCATTTCGTTGCCTTTATCGTCTGTGAATCCAAGGGAGAGCGAGAAGGTGCCCAGTCCTTCGATTTTTACCGTATGACCTTCTGAGAGCCAGTCAGTTAGGCATTCTGCCATCGTGATGAAAAGTCCTTCCGCCACTCCTTCCGAGAAGATGCCAGCCCTGCTGCGAATAGATTTAATGAAGTCCTCTTGCGAGATCTGCGAATACACCATCAGTTTGGGAAACACCTTAGTTTTGCCGTTACCGTTCATGTCGCCCATTTCTTGTAAGTAATACTTTGCCATAGTTTCTTTATTTTAATATTGTTACGTTACTTTTTATTCTTTTCCCTACGCGGAAGTTTATGTTATAAGCCTTGTGATGTACGTTATAAGCCTTGTGATGTACGTTATAAACCTTGTGATGTATGTTAGAAGGCTTGAAATATAAACTTCAGCGGTGCAAAGATAATGTTTCCTCGCGTTATCAGCAATTATTATAGAGGAAATCCTGCAAGGATCTTTAAAGAAATAAAGATATTTTGGAGTTATCAGAAAACTTTCCTATTTTTGTCTCTGTGTATAACCTTAAATCTTAGAATAGATGAGAACCTGGCTCCACAAAATCTGGCGATTCTATGTAGATGGTTTCAAGAGTATGACCATCGGAAGGGTGCTGTGGCTCATCATACTGGTGAAACTCTTCATCATGTTTGCTATCCTCCGCATCTTTTTCTTTCCCAACTATCTGAACGAGCATACCAACGACAGTTCGGAGAAAGACGATTTTGTGAGTACGCAACTGATTCAAAGAAGCGAGTAACGCTTCTTTGAAGATTCTAAAATTAAAAGATTCAAAAATTCAAAAATTAAAATAGGATAAAGCGCTATTTAATAACTAAATAAACTGTACTATGATTGAAAACATTGATTCTTCGTTGATCGACTGGTCGAGGGCGCAATTTGCACTCACGGCCATTTATCACTGGATCTTCGTCCCACTCACGCTGGGACTGGCTGTAGTCATGGGCATCATGGAAACCATCTACTACCGCAATAAGGAAGAGTTCTGGAAGAAGACGGCACAGTTTTGGCAAAAGTTGTTTGGAATCAACTTTGCTGTAGGTGTGGCCACAGGTCTGATTCTGGAATTTGAATTTGGTACCAACTGGAGTAATTACAGTTGGTTCGTGGGCGATATCTTCGGGGCTCCATTGGCCATTGAGGGCATTGTAGCCTTCTTTATGGAGGCCACCTTCATTGCTGTGATGTTCTTTGGATGGAATAAGGTGAGTAGGGGCTTCCATCTGGCTTCTACCTGGCTTACGGGTTTGGGAGCCACCATCTCTGCTTGGTGGATTCTTGTGGCCAATTCATGGATGCAGTATCCTGTAGGTATGGAGTTCAATCCAGATACAGCCCGTAATGAAATGGTGAGCTTTGCAGAAGTGGCACTCTCGCCAATGGCTGTGAACAAGTTCTTCCACACCGTAATGTCTGGCTGGGTATTGGGCGCCATCTTTGTGGTAGGCGTGAGCTGTTGGTACCTGCTAAAGCAGCGCGAAAACGATAGGCGTTTTGCATTGGAGAGTATCAAGATTGCTGCCCTCTTTGGCTTGTTCTCTACAGTGATGGTTGCTTTTACTGGTCATGGATCAGGTACGCAAGTTGCCCAGCATCAGCCCATGAAACTGGCTGCGATGGAAGGCCTGTATGAAGGAGAACAGGGGGCAGGCTTAATCGCTGTGGCTGCCTTGAATCCCAAGAAGCAAGTACCAGACGATGGGATAAATCCTTTTCTGTTTCGTGTAGAAATACCTAAGGTGCTCTCTCTCTTAGCTACCAACAGCACAGACAGTTTTGTGCCTGGCATCAATGATATATTAAAAGGTGGCTATACGCAGTACGATGGTACCACTGCCATTCCTGTGGCAGAGAAGATAGAACGAGGCAAGACAGCCATCCGTGCCTTTGCAGCCTACAGAAAGGCCAAGGCAGATGGTGATGAGGCTGGGGCAGTGGCATCTGCTAAGTTACTGCAAGACAACATGCCTTACTTTGGCTATGGCTACATCAAGAATGTCAACGATGTGGTGCCCAATGTGCCATTGACATTCTATATGTTCCGTATCATGGTTTATCTGGGTGGTTACTTCATCTTCTTCTTCATGGTGATGCTGTGGTTCTATTACAAGCAAGACCTTACGTTGCCAAAGTGGAAGTGGCTGCATTGGATTGCTATTTTTACCATTCCGCTGGGTTATCTGGCTGGTCAGGCTGGTTGGGCCGTTGCAGAAGTAGGGCGTCAGCCTTGGGTGATACAAGACATGTTGCCCACTAACGCAGCTATTTCTGCTGTGGGCGTAGGCTCCGTACAACTTACCTTCTTCATCTTCTTGGCACTCTTCACCATCCTGCTTATTGCAGAGATTGGCATCATGCTGAAGTCGATTAAGAAAGGACCTGAGATAAATTGAAAGTTGAGCATTGAAAATTGAAAATTATGTCATACGAATTTTTACAACAATATTGGTGGTTCATCGTGTCACTGCTGGCAGGCATTCTGGTGTTCCTGCTCTTTGTGCAAGGAGGCAATTCGCTGCTTTTCCGCTTACCACGAAATGAGGAGCAGCGACGACTGATGGTGAACTCCACTGGACGTAAATGGGAGTTTACGTTCACTACTTTGGTGACTTTCGGAGGTGGTTTCTTCGCCTCTTTCCCCTTGTTTTACAGTACGAGCTTTGGAGGTGCCTACTGGGTGTGGATGCTACTGCTCTTTACCTTCGTATTGCAAGCAGTGAGCTATGAATTCCAATCTAAACTTGGTAACCTCTTGGGCCAGAAGACTTATCGCTGGTTCTTGGTTATCAATGGTTTCTTGGCTCCACTGATTCTTGGTGTGGCAGTATCTACGTTCTTCACAGGCTCAGAGTTCATCGTGCAGAAGAACAACTTGGCTGAGCTTGGTGCGCCTATCGTGAGTATCTGGACAGGTGCAGCGCATGGCTTGGAAGCCTTGCTTAATTGGCGAAATCTGTTGCTTGGCCTTGCTGTGTTGGAACTTTCTCGTTGTCTGGCTCTCCTATACTTTATTAATAATATAGAAGATGAGAATTTGGAACAGTACAGCGGACTTCGTCTTTGGGCAGATGGTATCGCCTTCGTCCTTTTCTTCGTGGCATGGCTGATAAGCATTCTGGTAGCAGATGGCTTTACTGTGGATGCTGCTGGTGTGGTAAGTATGGAGGCTTATAAGTATCTGCATAATCTGTTGCAAATGCCTGTGGTAGCAATTCTCTTTCTCGTGGGTGTGGTGCTGGTACTTTATGGCATTGGTCGTACATTGTTCGACAACAAGTTCTACAAAGGCATCTGGTTTGCAGGTGCTGGTACTATTCTTACAGTGACCATGCTGCTGCTTTTGGTAGGCTACAATGATACTTCCTATTATCCAAGTACAGCAGATCTGCAGAGTAGTCTCACGCTTCAGAACAGCTGCTCCAGTTACTTCACACTAAGTACCATGGCAGTGGTTTCATTACTTGTACCTTTTGTTATAGCCTACATCGCTTATTGCTGGTATAAGATTAATAATAAGAAGCTAAATGCCTCAGAATTAGAAGACGGACATGCTTATTGATAGGCTGTTTTTAGATAACTAGGAATATAGCTTGCTGAATGTTTTGGAAAACTTTGTCGAGAGTAAAAATTGACAAAGTTTTCCATTTCATTTTGTAACTGCTTGGATAATACCGAATTGACATTTTTTAACACTGAAAAAGTTTTCCAAAACGAACAACTTGCATATAACTATTGTATCTTTGTATCGCTAAAATTTGCGAATATTAATAATCAAATTATATAACCATTTTATAATATCATGATACAGACAGTTGTTAAGCGAGACGGAAGAATCGTGGGCTTCAATGAGGAGAAAATTAAGGCCGCCATCCGTAAGGCTATGATCCATACGGAAAAAGGAGAAGACCAACAGTTGATTAACCAGATTACAGACCATATTACCATGCGTGGTGGTTCCCAGATGTCTGTGGAAGCCATTCAGGATTTGGTAGAACTGGAGTTGATGAAGAGTAGTCGCAAGGATGTGGCTCAGAAGTATATCGCTTATCGTAATCAGCGTAGCATTGCCCGTAAGGCAAAGACGCGTGACATCTTCCTTGAAATCATCAATGTGAAGAACAATGACATCACACGCGAGAATGCCAACATGAATGCGGATACTCCTGCAGGCATGATGATGAAGTTCGCCAGTGAGTCCACTAAGCCTTTCGTGGACGATTATCTGCTTAGCGACGAGAGTCGTGAAGCCGTTCAGCACAACTATCTGCACATTCATGACAAGGATTATTATCCAACGAAGAGTCTGACCTGTGTGCAGCATCCGCTTGACAACATTCTGAATAATGGTTTCTCTGCTGGACATGGTGAATCTCGTCCTGCCAAGCGTATAGAAACAGCCAGTGTAATGGCCTGTATCTCTATGGAAACGGCCCAGAACGAGATGCATGGTGGCCAGGCTATCCCTGCATTCGACTTCTATATGGCACCTTTCGTGCGCAAGAGCTTCCAAGAAGAGCTGAAGAATCTGGAAGAACTGAATGGGGCAGATTATAGTCATCTTTACGATAAGGAATTCCCTGACTATCAGGAGCGCCCATTGACAGGACTGACAGGAGATGACCGTGTAATGCAACATGCCATCAATAAGACGGTGGCTCGTGTGCATCAAGCTATGGAAGCATTCATTCATAACATGAACACCATTCACTCTCGTGGTGGTAATCAGGTGGTGTTCAGCTCCATCAACTATGGAACAGATACCTCTGCAGAGGGACGTTGCGTGATGCGTGAAATCTTGAAGAGTACCTATCGTGGAGTGGGTAATGGCGAAACGGCCATCTTCCCCATCCAGATTTGGAAGAAGAAACGTGGCGTGAATTATCTGCCAGAAGATCGAAACTACGACCTTTATCAGTTGGCTTGCAAGGTAACAGCCCGTCGTTTCTTCCCTAATTTCTTGAACCTGGATACTACTTACAACCAGTGTGATGAGTGGCGTGCAGATGATCCTAAGCGCTACATCCATGAGGTGTCAACCATGGGATGTCGTACTCGTGTATTCGAGAATCGTTTTGGCCCTAAGACCTCCATTGGACGTGGTAACATCTCATTTTCTACCATTAATATCGTGCGTTTGGCTATTGAATGTATGGGGGTAGAGGACAAGGAGCAGCGTATCGCCCTCTTCTTTGCAAAGCTTGACCATATGTTGGAGGTGACTGCCAAGCAGTTGGATGATCGCTTCAATTTCCAGAAGACGGCTTTCGTTAAGCAGTTCCCATTGCTGATGCGTTCTTTGTGGAATGGTTGTGAGAAACTTGGTCCTAATGATACTATAGAATCTGTCATCAACCAAGGTACGTTGGGTATTGGTTTCATTGGCTTGGCAGAGTGTTTGGTAGCTCTGACAGGTAAGCATCATGGCGAAAGTGAAGAATCGCAGGCACTGGGTCTGAAGATTATCACTTACATGCGTGACCGTGTGAACGAGTTTTCTGAGCGTTATCGTCACAACTACAGTGTGCTGGCTACCCCTGCAGAAGGTCTTGCGGGTAAGTTCACAAAGGTAGATCGTCGTGACTTTGGTGTGCTGCCAGGCATTACGGATCGTGATTACTATACCAACTCCAACCATGTGCCTGTATATTATAAGTGTAGCGCTCTTCATAAGGCAAAGGTAGAGGCTCCTTATCATGAATTGACACGTGGTGGCCACATCTTCTATGTGGAAATTGATGGCGATGCAACGCATAACCCAGAGGTGATTACGCGTGTAGTTGATATGATGGATCAGCTGAATATGGGATATGGCTCAGTGAACCATAATCGTAATCGCTGTTTGGATTGTGGCTATGAGAATGCAGACCCTAACCTGAAGGTTTGTCCGAAATGCGGTAGTAAACACATTGATAAATTGCAACGCATCACTGGTTATCTGGTGGGTACTACTGATCGATGGAATCATGGTAAGTTGTGCGAACTGAATGATCGTGTGACGCATGTAGATGGCCAGTATGGCATTTTCCCTGCAGACGAAGAGGCATGATTTCTGTAATAAACATCATCGATGATACGATGGTAGACGGACCGGGCTTCCGCACATCTATTTACTGTGCGGGATGCCCGAACGCCTGCCCTGGTTGTCACAATCCACAGACGTGGGACATCCATCATGGCACGATGATGACTACTGAGGAGATCATGGAGCGTATAGAGGCCGACCCTTTTGCAGATGTTACTTTCAGTGGGGGAGACCCGATGTTTCAAGCAGAAGGATTTGCAGAACTTGCAGAAACCATTAAGGCACGAACAAAGAAGACCATTTGGTGCTATACGGGATATCTTTATGAAAACTTGCTCTCCAACCCTCAGCAGTTGCGTCTGTTGAAATCGATAGATGTGTTGGTGGACGGTCCCTTTATACAAGCATTGAAAGACCCTGATCTGCTTTTCCGTGGCAGTAGTAATCAGCGACTTATTGATGTGCCTGCTTCTTTAGTAGAAGGGGAGGTAGTTTTGTTGGATTATCAACCTACCAAACTGTAATCTTGCTTTTATTCTTTCTTTCCTGACTGCATGAAAGCTAATTCAGAGGCTTGTCTAACGATTTCGTCTGCCAGCATCAGATTACTTTCTTGTTCTCCAAAAAGGGTGTCATAAATAGCCTTGATTCCCATACGTCCACTACCATTCTTCAGCGCTTGGACGAAACAAAGGCTTTGAATACCCAAACTTTCCGACAGAATGTCGAAATCGGTAACTGCCAATTGCGAAATGGCTAATTGATAAGCATCGTCTTCATTGTTTTTGATGAATTTTTCAACATCCCCCAATGTCTGAAAGTCGAAAGATTGCAGAACGGGTAGGAAAGGCATGAGAGGTGTAGGAATAATCTCAGCCTGATTGATAGCAGCAATGTGCTGATTTAGTTGCTTAAAAGGATGGGTCTCCAAATAATTGTGGAAGGTTTCGTAATTTAGCGGAACTTCATTCAGTTTACCTGAATCTACTAAAGACTTGATTTGGCGACGATATTCAGAAGCTGTATTGCGCAGACGACTGAAGTCATTATCAATCAACTCCATCATACCTGCTAAACGTCCAAATTGGCGCTGATGTTCCAATGGGAGTTTGATATCTCCTTTGTACCTGATGTCATGTTCGATGGTGGACCATACATGTTGTAAGGCTGTACGCATTTGGAGCTCGAAACGGATGTCACTGACCTGAGGGTCGTGGGTAATAGATTCTGGAAGTTGACAGATATAGTGCAGAGAATTATAGCCAAAGCTGTTGGTTTCATGAAGTTTACGTTTATCCACTGATTCGGACCAGTCGATGATGAAAGAATGCTTTACCATGGCAGCAATCTTGTCCACTTCATCTGTATAGAAAGTAATGACACGCAGGCCTACTAAATCAGTAATGTCATCAATAGTATGGTATTTATACCCTTTAAGTTCCAGTTTTCCTTTCAAAGAATCCTCTGTTTTCACGCGATGTTCGATGGCATTGACATAGATGCCCTGTTCTTCTACCATCTTGTTTAGCTCGTTGAAAGCCAGTTGCTCCAGTTTTTTGTAGAGCGGTAGTTTCTCTTTATATTGTGCCAGCAACTCTTCCCCATGTACATCTAGTATAATGCCCATATAAGCGATGTTTTTTATAGATTCAACTTTCAATTAAAAAGCGGATCCAATAAAGGTTCCGCTTTTATCCCAACACTTTTCCACCAGAATGTGATGAAAAATAGTTCTTCTTATAGTTAAGAGAGTTTTCTTTTCATCGCGAAAGTAATATATTATGAATTAATATCCAAATTATTCTATGACAAAAATGGTGATTTGTGTTGTAAAACAGCAAATTAGATTTGTTAGATAAAAAAAGAGGTGACCACAAAGCCACCTCTACCTTTTAGATTTAGCATGTAATTAGTTGCCTGCCTCAGCTTCTGCAGCCTTAATCATAGCCTCACTTGCATACATGTAGATTTCAACACGACGGTTCTCAGCAGCAGTCTTGCTCTCATCGTACTCGTCGAAAGCCTTACCTTCCACGAACTTGAACTGGCCATTGGTTACACCTTGCTGAGTAAGATAACTCTTCACAGCGTCAGCACGGTTCTGAGAAACTCTTACGTTAGCATCGCGAGTGCCTACCTTATCGGTATGACCATAAACAGCGATATCGGTTTGAGTATCTTCTTTCAGGATAGTAGCCAACTCGCTCAGAGACTTCTTTGACTGATCTGTCAGAGCAGAAGAGTTGAAGCCAAAGAGAATACCACCATCGAAAGTAACCTTCACGGCTTCCAGACCGTTGATATCAGTAACCTTGTCAACCTGTGCATTGGCAATTTTGGCAGCTTCTTCAGCTTTCTTGTCCATCTTACGACCAATAATAGCACCAGTACCTGCACCTACGGCTGCACCAACAGCAGCACCGATAGCAGCGCCCTTGCCATTACCAATCAAAGCACCAACAACACCACCCAAGGCAGCACCGCCACCACCACCGATGAGGGCACCTTTACCAGTGTTGTTCATTGAACCACAACCTGATACTACCAGGCAGAGGCATAGTAACAATGTAAAAATTCCAGTGTGTTTCATATCAAATACTATTAATGTTGTTAATTAATTTGATGCAAATATAATGCATTCTCTTAAAAGTTGTTCATTCTTAACGTTAAATTTTTCTTATAAATCTTTTTTAGGGTAAAGAGTATCCCACCAAGAACTGTCATTTTTCAAGTATTTAGCAAACCATGCGAAGATGGTTTCCTGCCATTTCAGACGTTTCTGATACTCTAAGATGTGGTGGTTTTGGTCTCTAACGGCCACAAACGCTGTTTCACGTCCCAGTAATTTCAGGGCAGTAAACATCTGGATACTTTCTCCGATAGGCACATTGGTATCGACTGTTCCATGAAGGAATAGCAATGGAGTATGTATCTTATCTGCATTAAAGAGCGGACTTTGTTGGGTGTACATGTCACGTGCATTCCATGGATACTTCCCTGCGCTTGCAACTTCGCTATAACTGTAGCCCCAGTATCCTTCACCCCAATAACTTGTGATGTCGCTGATACCAGCATGACTGATAGCTGCTGCAAAGATGTCTGTTACAGTCTGGAGATACTGAGTCATGAAACCACCATAGCTGGCTCCGATACACCCAATCTTACTGGCATCTACAAAGCTATGCTCTGCACAGAACTTCTTGGTTCCATCTATGATATCATCGGCTGTCATCAATCCCCAACTGTTAACATGGCGGGCCGCAAATTCTTGGCCAAAGCCAGATGCGCCACTGGGTTGCACTACATAAACTACATAGCCTTGAGAAGCATATGCGTTGTGTGGATAGCGGCTCTCGAATACACGTTCTGTAGGAGTGCAACCTCCATAGTAATTCACGATCATTGGATATTTCTTTGAAGCATCGAAATGAGGTGGCAAATAGTAACGCCCGTAAATAGTATCACCTCGCTGATTTACATAGTTCCATTCTGCAAAGTCACCAAGTTCCACATCCTTCAGCAGTTCTGTATTCGAATCTTCCAATAATGTATGGGTGCGTTTCTTGGGGTTCAGATTCAACAAATGGAGACGGTTACTATGTTGAGCACCTTGTCCCACATAAGCCATAACTGGCGCATCAGCTGCAAGTGAATAGCTGCTTACCACATCTTCCTGACTGCCTAAATCGGTAATTTTCCCAGTTTCAGGATTCAAGGAATAGAGGTAAACTAAGTCGCGATGATTGGCTGAATAATAGATTTGGCCATCGTAACGAGACCAGTCGTACGATTCTACAGATTGTGTGATTTTATCTGTCAGTGGGGTCACTTTTCCTGTGGCTATATTATACCGATAAAGTATGTACTGATACATACTTGGTATCTGTCCGGGCTTCACGTGATTGCCTATACCATCAAAGGCTTCTGCAGAAGCCTGAACCAATAGCTCTTTTCCATCAGGAGAGAAACTCATGCTCCCAAGGAATTCTGCACCCATCATCAGTGTATCCACTTTTAATGTCTTTGAGTCCATTATCAGAACATCTGTTACATTGGTTGGTCGTTTGGTAAGCCTAGAGCGACGAACATTCAAGAGCAGTTTAGTTCCATCATTGCTGATATCTGCCAGATAAGCAGCATGACTGCCAAAGGTAAGAGGTGTAGTTACACCTGTCAGAACATCTATTTTAGAGAGAGTTGAGCGATCTCTCCAACCAGGTTGTCTGTCCTCTGGTTCTAGAATCTCAAATACCTCAGGGTCTTCTTTAGTACCTTCTTCGCGGTTACGTATGATGAGGTAGTCTTCTGTTGGGCTCATGGTAAAGAAGCCTTGTGGGGCATTCTCCATAAAGACTGTACGCTGCTGATTGGCAGGGTTAACTTTATAAAGGGTAGTACCATCGCGCACCAATAAGGCATTGGTACGAGGCATCCATTGGGCACCACCGCTGATAGTACCCAAACGGCGATTGGTAGCAGCCTCACGTAGTTCTGTGGTGTTGGTGGTACGATTGCCTTCAGCGGTCGTAAAGTTTACCAACAGGTATTGTCCATTGGGAGAAACAGAAGCAGAAGTCACACGCTTTCCATTCAGCACGTCCATAATACTGAAAGGATGTTTCCCAGTTGCTGTCGTAGCGACAGTCTTGTCAGACTTAATGCTCACGCTGATACTGTCTTTGGCACCAGCATCTGCCAAATAAGTGATTTTCACTACATGTTGGTGTGCCGGACTGAGTTTTAGAGAAGAGCCAGCCTCTCTGTCATCAATGTAAATCTGGTAAGTCTTAGGACCTTTCACTTCCAATCGTCCATTCAGATAGCTTTCATTGTTGATGCCGAAAGTGAGTTGCCCCACAGATTTACTGTCAGGAAGTGAAGGCAGAACATCACCGCTCCATGCTTCTTCTTTCACACTTTCCGTAGCTTTAAAGCCTTTCAGGAGCGTCATTTCATTAAACGCCCTGCCTTTGGCATCTACATTTCCTGTTTGGTAGGGGACTGTAATAGCATACGGACCTGCTAACCTGAAGTTTTTCACTACGGTGATAGTCTCTTGGGCGCTGAGGCTGGCAGTAATGCTAACCAGCATACAGCAGATAAATGTCTTGAAGTAGTTCATTGAATTTGTTTTATAGTTTATGTTGCAAAGATAGGAAATATTTTATACCTTTGTAACCATAAGGATAATAAATATAATTAGGTAAAAAGTATGGCTACAGTTGACGATAAGAAAATTATTTTTTCCATGGTGGGCTTGAGCAAGACCATCCAGCAGAATAATAAACAGGTGCTCAAGGATATCTATCTTTCTTTTTTCTATGGCGCAAAGATTGGTATTATTGGCTTGAACGGTGCTGGTAAATCTACTCTGTTGAAGATAATCGCAGGATTGGATAAGCAGTATCAGGGGCAGGTGGTTTTTGCTCCTGGATATAGTGTAGGTTATTTGGCGCAAGATCCTTACCTTGATACCACTAAGACTGTAAAGGAAATCGTGATGGAAGGAGTGCAGCCCATTGTGGATGCATTGAATGAGTATGAGGAGATCAATCAGAAGTTCGGACTTCCTGAGTATTATGAGGATCCTGACAAGATGGATAAGTTAATGAATCGTCAAGCTGAATTGCAGGATATCATTGATGCCACAGATGCATGGAACCTTGATACAAAACTGGAGCAGGCCATGGATGCTTTACGCTGTCCTGATGGGGATGAATCTACCGAACATTTAAGTGGTGGT
This sequence comes from Bacteroidaceae bacterium, assembly GCA_017650045.1. Lineage (GTDB taxonomy): Bacteria > Bacteroidota > Bacteroidia > Bacteroidales > Bacteroidaceae > Bacteroides. Next base: position 15,109 of record JAGCFP010000036.1, read on the forward strand.
GAACGTCGCAGAGTGGCTTTGTGTCGTTTACTACTACAGAAACCAGATATCTTGTTGCTCGATGAACCTACCAACCACCTTGATGCTGAAAGTATCGACTGGCTGGAACAACACCTGCAGCAATATGAGGGAACCGTCATAGCTGTTACACACGACCGCTATTTTCTTGATCATGTGGCAGGATGGATTCTTGAACTAGATCGTGGTGAAGGCATCCCATGGAAGGGTAATTACAGCAGTTGGTTGGAACAGAAAACACTACGTATGGCTCAGGAGGAAAAGACGGAGAGTAAGCGTCGTAAGACCTTGCAGCGTGAGTTGGAATGGGTGCGTATGGCTCCGAAGGCTCGTCAAGCTAAAGGAAAGGCTCGTCTGAATTCTTATGAGAAACTGCTTAATGAGGATGTGCGCCAGAAGGAAGAGAAATTGGAGATTTTTATACCTAATGGTCCACGCTTAGGAAATAAGGTCATTGAGGCGCAGCATGTAAAGAAGGCATTTGGAGACAAGTTGCTCTTCGATGACCTCAACTTCATGTTGCCTCCTAATGGGATTGTTGGTGTGATAGGCCCTAACGGAGCAGGTAAAACGACATTGTTCCGCCTGATTATGGGATTAGAAAAGCCTGATGGTGGAACATTCGAAGTTGGTGAGACCGTGAAATTGGCCTATGTGGATCAGCAACATAAGAGCATAGATCCTAACAAAACTGTCTATGAAGTTATATCGGGTGGTACAGAACTTATCCGTATGGGAGGTAAGGACGTGAATGCGCGTGCCTACTTAAGTCGCTTCAATTTCAGTGGTGTGGATCAACAGAAGCTTTGTGGGGTTTTGAGTGGAGGTGAACGTAATCGCCTTCAATTAGCATTGGCTCTGAAGGAAGAGGGTAACGTTCTCCTTCTCGATGAACCGACTAATGATATTGACGTGAATACTCTTCGCGCTTTGGAAGAAGGCCTGGAAGATTTTGCTGGATGTGCTGTGATTATCAGTCATGACCGCTGGTTCCTTGATAGAATCTGCACACATATTTTGGCTTTTGAAGGAAACTCAAATGTGTTCTTCTTCGAAGGCTCCTATTCAGAGTACGAGGAAAACAAGTTGAAACGCTTAGGAAAGGAAGAGCCTACGCGCGTGCGCTATAGAAAACTGACACAAGACTGATAAAAAAGTTAAGTACAGATGTGTTAGAATCTTAAAAAATGTTTTACCTTTGCCACCGTAAAATAAATAGGTATAAGATTATAAAAAGTATTTATCATAAACCTTCATTAAATTTTTTAATTATGTCAAAACAATTAAGAATCCTGATGCTTGCAGTAATGGCACTGCTTATCAGTGTGGGTATGCAGGCACAGATTACCACGGCAGCCATGGGTGGCCGCGTGATTGATGACATGGCTGAGCCAGTGATTGGCGCTTCTGTCCGTGCCGTTCATGAGCCTTCAGGTTCTGTCTATGGCGCTGTCACGAATGTCGATGGCCGCTATTCCATTCAAGGTATGCGTACAGGTGGTCCCTACACGGTGACCGTTTCCTATGTAGGTTTTTCTACGCAGACATTTTCAAACTTGACCCTGCAATTGGGTGAGGTGTTTAACTTGAATGTAGACCTCTCCGAGAACGTTGCACAGTTGGGTGAGGTAGTGGTAACAGCTACTGCTTCTAAGTTTGCTGCAGAGAAGACAGGTGCTGTGACCAACATCAATCAGAATACTATGGTAAATCTGCCTACAGTAAGCCGTAGCATCTCTGACGTAGTGCGTATGTCTCCTTATTCTGGTGGTGGCATGAGCTTTGCTGGTGGTGATGGCCGTTCTACTAACTTCACTGTGGATGGTGCTAACTTCAATAATAACTTTGGTTTGAGCTCTGCACTACCAGGCGGTGGTACTCCTATTTCTATCGATGCCATCGAGGAAATGCAGGTAGTGGTTACTCCGTTTGACGTACGTCAGACCAATTTTATTGGTGGTGGTGTGAATGCTGTAACCAAGTCAGGTACCAATACTTTTAAGGGTACAGCTTATACCTATTATAAGAGTGAAAACCTACATGGTACTCGCTTGGCAGGTCAGGATGCTGCTCGTGCTCGTGATCGTCAATATGTATATGGTGCAACCTTGGGTGGTCCTATCATCAAGAACAAATTGTTCTTCTTCGTAAACGCTGAATATACCAAGACGCCTGGTGTTGTGAACCGCTGGAGAGCGTCTGCTGATGGCGTGGCAGATAAGACTAACTACATTTCACGTACTACTTTGTCAGACATGCAGCGCGTTAGCGATTTCATGAAACAGAAATATGGTTATGACACTGGTTCTGCTACCAACTTCCCTGCTGATGAGAGCAACAAGAAATTACTGGCTCGTATCGACTGGAATATCACTCAGGATCACCATTTGGCAGTGCGCTACAATTATACAAAGAATACTGCTTGGAACTCTACTAATGGTAACTCATCAAACACTGGTTATCGTCTCAACGGTATGAACCGTCTGTCTGAATACTCTATGGCTTTTGCTAACTCTATGTATTCACAGGACAACGTTGTGAAGACTATTTCTGCCGACTTAAACAGCCACTTCGGTAGCAACTTGTCAAACCAGTTGCTTTTCACTTATACTAAGATTGATGATATCCGTGGTTCAAATTCAGCTCCTTTCCCATTTATCGATATTATGGCTGGTTATAGCACCGCTGCTGATGGCACTGTAACTCAGACTTTGGAACCATACATGTCATTAGGTTATGAGCTCTTTACTTGGAATAATGGTGTCCACAACAACGTGACAACCATTACAGATAATTTCACCGCATATCTTGGTGCCCATAAACTGACAGCTGGTATTAGTTATGAGCATCAGATGGCAAATAATGCATACATGCGTAATGGTACGGGTTACTACCGTTATCGTTCATTGGACGATTTCTTGAACAGTGCTGCTCCTGAGGCCGTAGCTTTGACTTATGGCTATGGTGGAGAAAAGAATCCTGCTGCTCAGGTACGTTTCAATCAGTATGGTCTTTATGCGCAAGATGAATGGAGCCTTGGTAACAACTTGAAACTTACAGGTGGTATCCGCTTCGATAATATCAGCTTCAACAACGATGATGTAATGACCAACAATGCTATCCTTGATCTTGACTATGGTGGCAAGAAAGTAGATACTGGTGCTTGGCCTAAGACCAACATCCAGATCTCTCCTCGTTTTGGTTTCACTTGGGACGTATTCGGAGACAAATCTCTGAAGGTTCGTGGTGGTACGGGTCTTTTTGCAGGTCGTCTGCCATTGGTATTCTTCACCAATATGCCAACCAACTCAAACATGGTGCAATATGCCTCTACTAATGTTAACACCAAGTATAGCAATGGTGTAGTTTCTGGCCGTGACCCGAAACTGGATCAGTTTGCAGGTCGTATCGTGACAGATGTTAACGAGATGATCTCTATCTTAGGTACTCCGACTACTATCAGTCCTGCTGACGGAGCCGTAGGTAGTGAAGTAAATGGCGTGGCACACAACTTCAAGATGCCTCAGGTATGGAAGACTTCTATCGGTATTGACTATCAGGTACCTGTGAGCTTCCCATTAACCGTCACAGGTGAGTTCAACTACACAGACAATATCAATGCTGTTCGCTTGGTTAACTGGAATATCAATGAGAGTGCTATTACTGAACGTTTCCAGGGCGCAGATAATCGTATGATTTATCCATCTAATTACACTTACACTAAGACTAATGCTTTTGTGCTTAGCAATACGCATAAGGGTTATGGATGGACTGCCAACTTGACCGTGAACGCTACTCCTATCGAGAACCTTGACATCATGGCTGCTTACACACACACCGTGATGAAGGAAGTGACTGGTATGCCTGGTTCAAACGCTACTTCTGCATGGCAGGGTCTCTACACTGTGGATGGTCCTAACTTTGCTAAATTGCAGAACTCACAGTATGTGACTCCAGACCGTCTGATTGCATCTGTGACCTATACGTATAACAAGGATCACTTCTCACTGTTCTATACTGGTTATTCTTATAGTGGTTATAGCTACTACTATAGCAATGATATGAATGGTGATGGTATCGGTTTTGACTTGATGTACATTCCTCGTAATGATAGTGAGATTAACTTCGCAAATGAGGCTGATCGTGCTGACTTCTGGGCATTCGTTGAGCAGGATAAGTATTTGAAGAATCATAAGGGTGAGTATGCTGAGGCTTACAGTGCTCGTGCTCCTTGGGTACATCAGTTCGACTTCCGTTGGGCTCATGACTTCGATTTGAAGGTTGGTAATACTAAGCATAAATTGCAGATTTCTGCTGATGTGGAGAATATCGGTAACATGTTACATTCTTCTTGGGGTGTTCCTAAGTTCTTCTCTGCAGAGACGAACAACGGTCGCATCCTGAAGTATGAGGGTAGAGATGCTAATAATGTACCATCCTTCTCTCTTTATCGTGATAGCAATGGTAATGCTCCTAAAAAGACTTGGGATTACAATCGCGCTTATGACAATGCTTGGCGTATCCAGCTTGGTGTGAAGTACTACTTCAACTAATATTGGAGTTTATATAAAAAGAATCAGCCATCCCATTCGGGGTGGCTGATTTCTTATTCTCTAACACAGAAAAAACTTTTTCTATGTGTAAGCGTAGTTGTTCCTGTGTGGTTAACTAAGTTTTAAACTATTATTTATTCACCACATTGATGGGTTGTTCCTCAATAAAAGCCTTGATGTTGTCGATGGTTATCTGCATCAAGCGGATGCGAGCTTCTTTGGTTGCCCAAGCAATATGTGGAGTGATGTAACAGTTGCGTGCTGAGAGCAATGGATTATTGGCAGCTGCAGGTTCTTCTGAGAGCACATCCACACCAGCTGCAAAGATGGTACCATTATTCAAAGCATCAGCCAAATCCTGTTCATTTACCACAGGCCCACGACTGGTATTGATGAGGATGGCGGTTGGCTTCATGGTTCTCAGTCGTTCAGCATTGACCAGATTCTTAGTTTTGGGAGTAAGTGGGCAATGAAGGGTGACGATGTCGCACTCCCGGAAAAGATCATCCAGATCCATTTTATGAATCTCAGGAGGCAACTGGAAGTGTGACTTAGTGGTATAGGCGAATACTTCCATCCCAAAGCCGATAGCGATGCGTGCCACAGCCTTTCCAATATTTCCTAAACCTACAATACCTATTTTCTTGCGATGCAGTTCTACCAAAAGGGTGTTTTGATAACTGAAATCAGGATTCCTGCTCCATACACCATCACGAGCCTCGTCTGTATAGTGCTGCACACTGTTGGTGATATTCAGCAAGTGGGCGAATACCATCTGAGCCACGGAATTGGTACTATAAGCAGGGATGTTGGTTACTACCACACCATGAGCTTTTGCTGCTTCTGTATCGATAATATTGTAACCAGTTGCCAACACGCCTATGTACTTTAAGTTAGGCAGCTGGTCGAAATCTGATGCATTGAATGGTACTTTATTAGTTAGGATTATTTCTGCATCCTTCACTCGTCCCAGTTTTTCTTCTGGAGCTGTACGGTCGTAAATAGTACATTCTCCCAGTGATTGAATTTCTTCCCAAGAAAGGTCACCAGGATTTCCTGCAAAACCGTCTAAAACTACAATCTTCATTTCAATTTAAATTATGAATTATAAATTATGAATTACGAAATTTGGAAATTATGATTATTGATGTCGTCTGTAATGGAGAAGCATAATAATACATAATTCAAAATTCATAATTCTTTCAATATTTCTTATGCTCTCCCCACAACAACTTCATCCGCTCCTTTAGCTTCGCTTCCTGTGCATTCTCCTGTGGTTCCCATATCAGCGTCCCGATCAGTTCGTCAGGTAGGTATTGCTGCTGAACGAAGTGTCCAGGAAAGTCGTGTGCATACTTATAGTCCTTACCATATCCCAGTTCTTCCATAAGTCCGGTTGGAGAATTACG
>JAGCFP010000037.1 GCA_017650045.1 Bacteroidaceae bacterium
GTCCATCACATCGGCATTGTAGGCAGAAGTGAAGCCCTGCAGGTGCTCAGGATTGTAGAGTGTGAAACCATCCATCAGGAAGAGGTTCTGGTCGTAGTCGCCACCACGCACGTAGATGCCCGACTTGCCATCGCCTGCTGATTGGACGCCTGGAAGTTTCTGGAGCGACTTCAGTACATCCACCTCACCCATCAGGGCAGGCATCTTGCGTATCTGCTCCACGCTCATGGCAATGGTACTCATCTGTGAACTCTGAACGCCAAAGTTGTGGCGCGTGCCATAAACCTGCACCTCACGTAGATTCTGTGTATCCTGTAGGAGTTGTATGTCCAGTTTAGTATCACGTGTCAGCGTGATGGTCTGCGTCTCTGAGGCATAGCCCACGTAACTGTACACCAGTTCAAGCGCTCTGCCACTGGGCAGGGTGATGGTGTAGTTTCCTTGCGAATTGGTGGTGGTACCTGTGCGTCGATTGGTGTTATATACCGTTACGCCTATTAACGGTTCACCTGTAGATGCATCTCTCACCTGTCCGCTCAGTACCACGTTCTGGGCACTAAGCGGAAGGCTGAGAAATACAGAAAGATATATCCATAGTATTAACCTAGCATTCATAGTATCAATTCTATTAAATCTAACAAGAACGCTTTTTACGAATCGAGTACACAAAAGTATTACTCGACAATATGAGATGCAACTTTTCGAGTTTACAAATAGTTTACAAACACAGGACGAGTTATTACTTCTGTTCTTTAATAATGCAAATATAAGGTTATTCTTTCAATTAAATGCAGAAATTATAAAAATTATAAAACCTTGCATGCATTAACAATATTTTTTCTCATTCTCCATACTCCACGAAATGCCTGTCATAGCTTAGGGCGCCAAAGATGCCAAAGCCATTCTGGACGTTGTGATAAATACCTACAACACTCTCTTTGTCATTAAAAGAATCAACATAGTCTTCCATCGATTTTAAGTATTTGTAATAATCGGGAGTTATGGCCTGCAACTCTATCAATACACGTGGGGAAATCCTATAGGCATCCTCAATTTTGTCTCTGCCATCGGAGTCCACAAATGTATCCAAAGAACTAGGGAATATATATGTTCCAGACATAGAAGGACGTAGTTTCTGTATTTCCATAATGAAAGTATGATCTCGTCCGTTGAAGGTATTGTTGTTGAAAGTATTGGTGTAAGCAAGTGTATTGTAAAAATAGTTCCCTATCCAACTCCCCCATAATGAGTCAGGATTAATAGCATTGGGCCTACTAAATAATGGGTCATTAGAACTGAAGTCGTTTCTGAAATGGTAATCAACGAAAGTAGCATAAACTTCTCCACTTACACCATTTCTTACATAAAAATATCCTTCTCGCTCACTGCGCACACGCAAACGGTAATACCTTTCACCACCCGCATCAGAAAGGCGGCACTTCAGACGCATGATGGTATCTATTCTCAATCGATTATCTACTGTGATTGTTGAATCTTGTATTATCTTATGCTCCACCACTTCTATTTGAGGTTTAGCAGGAACGGTAGCTTCTGCAAATGCCTCTTCTCCTCCAACAGTAGCTATAATCTTGATATGATCACCAACCTGAGGTTTATAATCGGTCACATATCCCTTAATATCTGCATCTAACGTCAGCTGATACCTTTCACTTCCATTAACCACTGCCTCTACATGAGCATCGAGAACAGCTGTGTACTTGTAAAAATCATTCTTCATTAATGGATGCCAATCTACAGAATAATTATTGATTTGCTCGTAACCATAGGTTCCTGGCAGTATGGGTATATCTGTAATGGAATACGTCCTGTTCACGTAAACGCTCAAAGGGCTACCCTCTATGGCAAGCGCATTGACGGTGAGAGTATGATCAAGGGCTTCTGATGTTTCTACAAAGTCGATGGTGCGCTCACAGGAGGTACTGAGAACACTCAGCAGTAAAGCTATTATATATGTATAGTATTTCATAGCACATTAAAGTTTTAAGGTGAGACTGATGGATGGCATGATAGGGAACATACATACGGCCTTCAGGGCAGGTACGTTGTTGTCGAATCCCCAATACACGGATGACACATTCTGCTGGTTATACAGATTGAAGATGGTAATGTCGCAGATCATTTCACCAATGCCTACACTGCCATGATGCGATAAGCCCACATCCAAGCGGTGAGAGGCTGGCAGGGTATAGGAATTACGGATAGGATAGGTCTTAAAACGAACAATTCTGTCAACACCAGTATTTTCATTGTAATGGGTAGCAATTTCATCATATTCGGCCATGGTATAACCAGTGGTGGTAACAGTCGCCAGATTGGCACGTCTTCCACTCTGATAGGTCCATGCTCCCACGAAGTCCCAGTTCTTACTTAGGCGCTGCGTGATGGTGATATTGAAATTATGTCTGCGATCGCCTGGAGCAAAGAACTCACGCCCGCTGTCCAGTTGCATGCCTGGACGATTGAAGGTGCGGAGCGACTTAGACCAAGTATAGCTGACCATTCCCTGCGTATTTCCGATGGTCTTCTGTGCCAAGAACTCTACGCCAAACGCACGCCCCTTGCCTTGCGCCACCATGTTTCGCCAGTCTGAGTTGTCAAAGTTGATGTACCCATCTTTGTAATCCACTGCTCCATCCAGCCACTTGTAATAACCTTCTACAGACAGTTCAATGCCGTTTTTCAAGTTATGGCTTACTCCCAAGGATAGCTGGTCTGAACGCCCTAAATCCATGTCCTTAGTAAATGGTATCCAGATAGAGGCTGGCTTAGCTAAAGAACTGCTGGTCAGCTGGAAGATGCCTTGCGACATGCGGGTGAAGGAGGCTTTCAAGGAGGTACGCTCATTGAACAGCAGGCGCATGGAGGCACGGGGTTCCAGCATCAGTTTGGTCTCCCCATCCGACTGGTAGGATGATAGGCGCAAGCCTGCATGAACTTTCAAGAAAGAAGTGATATTCCAGTCGTCTTCTGCGTAGGCTGCTATCGTAGTCATTGGTACATACTCCAATGAACCATAACCTACACTGCTGGTTCTTTCTTCTGTATAACGATCATCTCCCAAACCTGTATTCTCAACTATTTCGTAGCTCTTTGCCACTTTGGTGTATGTAGAGAACTCACGTCCTACGCGTGGCAGCAGTTCCATGCGATTGCCTTGTACGCCTGCATAGAAATCATGCTTGTCTTGCCACTTATAGTTGATGCCCAAACTGGCCTGCCAGTCGTGTATCTTTGAGAAATACTTGCTGGAACTCTCCTCCTCATAATACGAATATAATTCAGCTCCAGATTCACCATGCCCCCCAAAGTCTAACCCTTTTTTCGTGACAAGGAGATCATCATAGCCCAACTGGTAGTCATAGTCGCTGTAACCAAGGCGGGCATCCAGTTGGAAATCAGCACTGAACTGATGGGTGTAGTGCAAGCCTCCCAAAATATTGTTCCACTGATCTATATGGCGACTGGTGGAAGTGGTATTGGTGTAAAGAGTAGCAGCCTTTGGCTCATCTTCTATACGTGGAGGTTGTATCATTTGTGTCCTTTCGAAGTGCTGCTTCGTGGTATTCGGCTTATCATTGTTCTTATCGTTTCCCATATAGAACATGGCTGTGAGCTTGTCCTTCTCAGAGAATTTATGCACCAACTTGGCATTCATGTCCCAGTAGCGCATGTGGGTATAGTCGTTCATCTGTCCAGGGTTGTCGTAGATCACTTCTGCCAACATGGGTTTCACAATGGCCTTGAAGTAAGAGGCACGGGCAGCTACATTGAAAGAGGTATGTCCCTTCCAGATAGGACCATCCACCTGCACACGTGAGGCCAGCATGCCTGCAGTGAGGGAGGCATGATATTTCTCCATGTCGCCATCCTGCAGATTCACATCGATAACGCTGGAAAGACGGTTGCCAAAACGGGCAGGAAAAGCACCCTTGTAGAGCACCACATCGTCCATCACATCGGCATTGTAGGCAGAAGTGAAGCCCTGCAGGTGCTCAGGATTGTAGAGTGTGAAACCATCCATCAGGAAGAGGTTCTGGTCGTAGTCGCCACCACGCACGTAGATGCCCGACTTGCCATCGCCTGCTGA
>JAGCFP010000038.1 GCA_017650045.1 Bacteroidaceae bacterium
CATTTATTAACTTTATGCCTCCAAAAAAGTGTTAAAAATTTGGCGACACGTGGTCGCGTGTAGTAACTTCGCAGCGTCAACGTTGAACAAAGAATTATTAACCTTAACCATTAACCATTAAACAACTAAACAACTATGAGTATCAAAGTAACCGCAAAGCAAACCCTAATGAAAATTGGCACCATGGCCGGAACCTACCGTTACGTGCTCCAGGCACAGTTGTACAACAAGCTGGCGGAAGCCAAGGTGATTCGTGAGGCCGCCCTCCGCAGTGGTATCGCACAGGGCACCATCAACGCACTTTGTGGAGTATGGGGAATGATAATGGCAACTATATACGGTTTGCCCTGATATAGCATACAGGCAGTCTGAATGATTCAAAACATCTGACTGACGCGTTTCACTGCAGCAACCAGTGCATCGACTTCCTCAGTGGTGTTATAGAGCGCAAAGGAGGCGCGAAGGGTGCCCTCGATACCAAGGCGTTGCATAAGGGGCTGGGCACAGTGATGACCTGTACGCACAGCGATGCCCAGACGATCGAGGAGGGTACCCATGTCGAACGGATGGATATCGCCCACCAAGAATGAGATGACAGCGCCACGCTGCTCTGCCTCCCCGATGATGCGCATGCCTGGGATGGTGCGCAGCTGTTCCAAGGCATACTGAGTGAGCTGGGTTTCATGGGCAGCAATCTTTTCCATACCTATCTGCTGGACATAACGCAATGCTGCTGCCAAGCCTGTAGAACCCACGAAATCGGGGGTGCCTGCCTCGAACTTGAAAGGCAGTTCATTGAAGGTGGTATGCTCGAAGCTGACATGCCCAATCATCTCACCACCTCCCTGATATGGAGGCAGCTTATCCAGCCACTTCTCCTTGCCATAGAGCACGCCAATGCCCGTAGGGCCATAGATCTTATGCCCCGAGAATGCTAGGAAGTCGGCATCGAGCTGCTGCACATCCACGGGGATGTGAGGTACCGACTGGGCAGCATCTATCAGCACGGGGACCTCATGGGCATGGGCTATCTGGATGATGCGCTGCACGGGATTGACTGTACCCAAGACATTGGATACGTGTGTCACGCTCACGATGCGCGTATGTTCATTGAATAATTGTTCGTAGGCATCAAAGTCAAGCTCCCCTTTATCGTTCATCGGAATGACGCGCAACTTAATGCCCTTGCGAGAAGCCAGAAGTTGCCAAGGCACGATGTTGCTGTGGTGTTCCATCACAGACACGATCACCTCATCGCCCTGCTGCATGAACTGCTCTCCGAAACAGGCTGCCACCAGATTGATGCTCTCTGTAGTGCCTCGTGTGAAGATGATTTCCCTGGTGCTTGCTGCATGGATGAACTGACGCACTGCCTCACGGCTCCCCTCATGAAGATCGGTTGCACGCTGCGAGAGGTAGTGCACACCGCGATGCACATTGGCATTCACCGTGTAATACTCCTCCGTCATGGCATCGATCACCACGCGTGGTTTCTGCGTAGTAGCGGCATTATCCAGATAAACCAGAGGCTTGCCATAGACCTGCTGCGTCAAAATAGGGAAGTCGGAACGATTATACATTGCACATTGAGCATTGAACATTGAACATTTTCTCTAAATCCTAAACCTTCTTGCAGATATTGCAGGCAGCGCATCCTTTACCTAATTCGCCACGGAAGCGAAGCTCAACGAGTTGGCGCAGGCGATCACGAAGCGTGGGGATACGTACAGCACTGACTACATCGTCCACAAAGGCAAACATCAACAGCAAACGGGCTTCGTGCAGAGAGATGCCACGCTGGCGCATGTAGAAGAGGGCTGCTTCATCGAGCTGCCCAACAGTGGCGCCATGACTACACATCACATCATCGTTGTAGATCTCCAACTGCGGTTGGGTGTACATGCGAGCCTCTCGTGTGGCACAGAGGTTGCGGTTGGTCTGCTGCGACTCTGTATGATGAGCGCCTGGCAGCACCTTCACCAAACCTGCAAACGCACCAATGGAACGGTGGTCGAGCACATACTTGTAAAGCTGATTACTGGTGCAATGAGGCACTGCATGCTCTACATACACTTGATTATCCACGACCTGCTCCCCATCTTCTATGGCCATGCCATACGCCCGAAGGGAAGCCCCCTCGCCTACCAGACGAACGCTGGTGGTATTGCGCGTCACACCTCCCAGAAGCGTCATGCCATTGAGCAGGACCTGACTACCAGCTTCCTGCTGCACATACAGCTGACTTAGGCGCACGTGCTGAGGGGTGGTTTCTTCCAATTCATAGTAATCGAACACGGCATTAGCCCCCACAAAGACCTCCACCACCTGGGTAGCAAGGCTCTTCGATCCTTCAAACGCATGGTCACATGCCAATAAGCGGAGTTGTGCACCTGCTTCCAAGACCACCAAGATGCGACGATTCACCATCATGTCGATCTCTGAGCGCATCAGGTTGATAAGTTGCAACGGATGCTCCATGACCACATTCCGAGGAATGTAAACGAAGAAGCCATCTTGCACGAAAGCGGTATTGAAGGCAGTGATGCCATCGGTATGCACATCTGCCAACTGCCCATAATAGGCACTTACCAAGTCGGGATAACGCAGGGAAAGCTCTTTAAGGCTCCCTACCAATACCCCTTCAGGTAATGCCTTATGCCCTTCGGAGGACACATGAAACGTATCGTTTACAATGAAATAAGGAGAAGTACTGAGTTGTGGCACACTGCCCCTAAACACTTCATACGGATTGACTTCCACAGGCACACGACGCAGGTTCATGCCATAATCAGGCTCGAAAAGCTTACTGATATCGGTATATCTGTATTTCTCCTGCTTACGCGTAGGGAAACCCTGCTTGCAGAAAGCCTGGAAAGCCTCATCACGAGAAGCATTCAGCACTGAGGTACTGTTTTTAGACAGCAGATCTCCATGCTGCTGATAGAGGTCAATATATTGCTGCTCCGCACTCATATTTACTCTCCCAACTCTTCTTTGATCCAATCGTAACCACGTTTTTCCAGTTCTAAGGCCAGTTCAGGACCTGCTGTCTTCACGATGCGACCCTTATAGAGCACATGCACCACATCGGGCTTGATATAGTCGAGCAGACGCTGATAGTGGGTGATGACGATGCAGCTGGTCTCAGGGGTCTTCAGTTTGTTGACTCCCTCTGCCACAATGCGAAGCGCATCAATGTCGAGCCCAGAGTCGGTCTCGTCCAGAATGCTCAAGCGAGGCTCCAGCATGGCCATCTGGAAGATCTCGTTACGTTTCTTCTCGCCACCAGAGAAACCTTCATTAACGGAACGGTTGGCCAACTTATTATCCAGCTCCACCACAGCGCGTTTCTCACGCATCAGCTTCAAGAACTCGCTGGCACTCAACGGGGGCAGTTGCTGATACTTACGTTTCTCATTCACAGCAGCACGCATGAAATTCACCATGCTCACGCCTGGAATCTCCACAGGATATTGGAAACTCAGGAAGAGTCCCTCATGGCTGCGATCTTCTGGAGAGAGCTCCAGCAGATTCTTGCCATAGAAGGTCACGCTGCCCTTGGTCACTTCGTAGGCAGGATTTCCCACCAGAACGGAAGAGAGCGTGCTCTTACCAGAACCATTAGGCCCCATGATGGCATGCACCTCACCTGGCTTTACCGTCAGGTTGATGCCTTTCAATATCTCTTTGCCAGCAACATTGGCATGTAAGTCTTTAATTTCTAACATATCTTTATTTATTGAACATTGAACATTGAACATTGAACATTATCCATGCGGAAGAAGTTCAAAGTCAATCACAATGTCCTTAATTAATTCTCAATGTTCAATTCTCAATGTTCAATTTTAATCATCCCACACTGCCTTCCAATGAGACAGAGAGTAGCTTCTGGGCTTCTACAGCAAACTCCATGGGGAGTTTATTGAGCACCTCTTTGGCATAGCCATTGACAATCAAGCCTACGGCATCCTCAGTGCTGATGCCACGCTGGTTGCAATAGAAGATCTGATCCTCATTGATCTTACTGGTAGTGGCTTCATGCTCCACCATGGCCGTTTCGTTATGGATGTCCATGTAGGGGAACGTGTGGGCACCACATTTATCTCCAAGCAAGAGCGAATCGCACTGGCTATAGTTACGTGCCCCTTCGGCCTTGGCAGCTACACGCACCAAGCCACGATAGGAGTTCTCACTACGCCCTGCAGAGATGCCTTTGCTGACGATGGTGCTTCGCGTGTTCTTTCCTAAATGAATCATCTTGGTTCCCGTATCGGCTTGCTGGAAATGATTGGTCACTGCCACGCTATAAAACTCAGCAGTGGAGTTATCGCCTTGCAACACACATGATGGGTATTTCCACGTAATAGCGGAACCTGTCTCTACCTGCGTCCAAGAAAGTTTGCTGTTATTTCCACGCAGTTGCCCACGCTTGGTAACGAAGTTGTACACACCACCTTTACCCTCTGCATCGCCAGGATACCAGTTCTGCACAGTGCTATACTTCACCTCTGCACGCTCATTGACCACAATCTCTACGATGGCAGCATGAAGCTGATTCTCATCGCGCATGGGAGCGGTACAACCTTCCAGATAGGAAACGTAAGCCTCATCATCTGCCACGATAAGGGTGCGCTCAAACTGACCAGTCATGCGGGCATTGATGCGGAAGTAGGTAGAAAGTTCCATCGGGCAACGCACCCCCTTCGGGATATACACGAAAGAACCATCGGAGAACACTGCTGAATTCAAGGCAGCAAAGAAATTGTCGGTTGGTGGCACTACCGATCCTAAGTACTTACGCACCAAATCGGGATGTTCACGCACGGCCTCACTGATAGAACAGAAAATAATGCCCTTCTCCATGAGCGTTTCCTTAAAAGTGGTTTTCACGGAGACAGAATCCATCACTGCATCTACTGCCATGCCCCCTAGCATCATGCGTTCTTCCAAAGGAATGCCCAACTTATCGAAGGTTTTTACCAACTCAGGATCGAGTTCCTTAGATTGCTGTCCTTCTTTCTTCTTCATCGGATCTGCATAGTAGGAAATGGCTTGATAGTCGATTTCAGGAATACGCAGATGGGGCCATGTAGGCATCTCCATCTGCAGCCATTGGCGATAAGCATTCAACCTAAAATCCAGCAACCATGCAGGTTCGCCCTTCTTAGATGAAATCAGGCGTACCACATCTTCATTGAGGCCACGGTCGATAATCTCTGTGGCAACATCAGTAACGAAGCCGTACTTGTACTTCTCCTCAGCTATCCGACGTACATATTCATTGTCGGTCTCTTGCTTCATCCCCTGCAATGTACTTTCCTCTGCCATGATACTGAATATTAGTATCCCTGTTTAAACAGCATTAATGATGTCATGCGTCAGCTCTTTGGCTACAGGTAAAAAGATACCTGCAAAGTCCTTGAGCGGATAATAGAGGGCGCTATCTTCCTTGGATTCACGACTAAGAATGCGATTATCAGCATCTATATACTCCAGCACACCAATAAACAAACTGGCCAGAAGGAGGTATTTAAGTGCTCCCAGACCTGCACCCAGCCAACGATTGAGCCATCCCAGTTTCACAACTTCCATAGCCTTGGTAAGGATGGATGCCACGATGGCACATGCCAAAGGCACTGCTATCCAGATAGCTACGAAAGCTATAATCTGGGCAAAGGTCATACTGTCTGTGAGTGTTCCTGAGATTTTTTCTGCCAAAGGCATGTAAAGCATTTTGGCTGCCAACAGACCCACAATGAGGCCTACCAAGGAGGCCAATTGCTTCACAAAGCCTTTCATCAGGCCGAGTACTGCTCCAAGTAAGAACACAACGATAATGATAATGTCTAATGTACTCATTTTACTGTTATAAAGTTTGCTTTACTTCAATTTCTTCAAAGGTTTCGATGACGTCACCAGGCTTGATATCATTGCAAGCCACAAGGCTGATACCACATTCAAAGTTGGTACCCACTTCCTTCACATCGTCCTTGAAACGCTTCAGCGCATTGATGTTGCCTGTGAAGATCACGATACCATCACGAATCAAGCGCGCACGATCAGAACGCTTCACCTTACCAGTCTTCACCATGGCACCAGCTACCATACCAACCTTGCTAATATTGAATACTTCACGCACTTCGATGGTAGAGGTTACCTGCTCTTTCAGCGTTGGGGCCAACATACCCTCCATTGCAGACTTCACCTCCTCGATAGCATCATAAATGATAGAGTACTTACGGATGTCCACACCTTCTTGCTCTGCCAACTTAGCTGCAGCAGTAGAAGGACGTACCTGGAAGCCCACAATAATCGCATCACTGGCAGCAGCCAAGGTTACATCTGACTCTGAAATCTGTCCCACACCCTTATGGATGACATTCACCTGAATCTTATCAGTAGAAAGCTTGATGAGTGAATCACTCAATGCCTCTACAGAACCGTCCACATCACCCTTAACGATGATATTCAACTCATGGAAGTCACCCAAAGCCAAGCGGCGTCCCACTTCATCAAGGGTCAGCATCTTGGTAGTACGCAAGCCCTGCTCACGCTGAAGTTGCTCACGTTTGTTGGCAATTTCTCGTGCCTCCTGCTCCGTCTCAAAGACATGGAAGGTATCACCTGCGGCTGGAGCACCGTTAAGACCAAGAATCAACGCTGGCTCTGCAGGTCCTGCTTCCTTAAGCTTCTGGTTGCGTTCGTTGAACATCGCTTTCACGCGTCCGAAACAAGAACCAGCCAATACGATATCACCCTGCTTCAAAGTACCGTTGCTTACAAGCACGGTAGCAAGGTAACCACGACCACGGTCGAGGGAAGATTCAATGATAGAACCCGTAGCACGACGGTTAGGATTGGCTTTCAAGTCGAGCATCTCTGCTTCCAAAAGCACCTTCTCCATCAGTTCCTTCACACCGATACCCTTCTTGGCACTGATGTCCTGACTCTGATATTTACCACCCCACTCTTCCACCATCATGTTCATGGCAGCGAGCTCTTCCTTGATTTTATCTGGATTTGCACCAGGTTTATCAATCTTATTAATAGCGAATACGATAGGTACGCCAGCAGCTTGTGCATGGTTGATAGCTTCACGCGTCTGAGGCATCACATTATCGTCAGCAGCCACGATGATGATGGCGATATCTGTCACCTTCGCACCACGCGCACGCATAGCGGTGAATGCCTCGTGTCCAGGGGTATCGAGGAAGGTAATGCGACGGCCATCATCGAGCTTCACATTATAAGCACCAATGTGCTGGGTAATACCACCAGCCTCACCAGCAATCACATTACTCTTACGGATATAGTCGAGAAGACTGGTCTTACCATGATCCACATGACCCATCACGGTCACGATAGGTGCACGTGGCAAGAGATCTGCTTCATTGTCTTCTTCTTCCACGATGGCCTGAGAAACTTCTGCACTTACATACTCCGTCATGAAACCAAACTCCTCTGCCACCAGGTTGATGGTCTCAGCATCCAGACGTTGGTTGATACTAACCATAATACCCACGCTCATGCAAGTAGCGATGACTTGTGTCACAGACACATTCATCATGTTGGCAAGTTCGTTGGCAGTAACAAATTCAGTAAGTTTCAACACCTTGCTTTCAGCCAATTCCTGATTCTCCAATTCCTGCAAACGGCTTTCAGCAAGCTCTCGCTTCTCTTTGCGGTACTTGGCGCCCTTACTCTTGCTCTTATTGGTAAGACGAGCGAGCGTCTCCTTTACCTGACGTGCCACATCTTCCTCATTCACATCCTGATGAGAGGGTACCTTACCTTTAAAGCGGTCTTTCTGCTTCTTTCCACCACCTTGCTGTGCGGCTTGAGCCTTTTCATCCTTACGACCACCCTTACCTCCACTCTGGTAGCTCTGTACATTGTTGATATCCACCTTACCGCCACCTATACGATTGCGCTTCTTCTTGCCTTGGCTTTCTGCATTCTGACCCTCGCGATCTTCCTTGCTTTCCTTGCCACGCTTATTATCATCATGACGGATTTCCTTCAAGATGGATTCCTTCATTTGCTTACGCTGGTCCTGACGCAGTTTTTCCTTCTCAGCACGTTCCTTTTTACGCTCCTCCTTTGACTTCTTCTTCGGGCGCGTTTGCTGATTTAATGCTGCCAGATCTATCTGGCCAATGACATTAATTTTAGAAACGATTTCTTCACCTTTCAAGCGGAAAACATCCTCTTCTTCAGAAGCTTCCTCAACTGGTTCTTCCACCTTCACTGACTCTGTCTTAGGTTGAGGAACTTCTGGTTCTGGCGTTTCAACCTTAGGTGCTGGAGCAACTTCCACAGGTTTTTCTACCTGGACAGGTTCTGCAGGAATATCTTCCTTCTTCTCAGAAACTTCAACAGGTTTCTCGGGCTGAGCAGGTTTCTCCTTATTAGCCGACTTTTCTGGAGCTGTGCGTTGGTTAAGCTTATCCAGGTCGATATGTCCCACAGGTTTGAAACGAGGTTTGGAATCTTCTGGAACTACAGTCTTAATCTCTGCAACTTTCTTCTCCTCAACCTTCGGAGTAACCGTCACAGCAGGTTTTGCAGGAGCAGGCTTCTCTGATGCGGGTTTTGGCTTCTGTTCCTGCTGCATCATACGTTTACCTAAACGTTCACTCTGCAGCTTCAAGTCTTTATCACTCTTGAACTCCTGCTTAAGCAAGTCAAACTGTTCTTCCGTAATCTTAGTATTAGGATTCTCCTCCACGGTGAATCCTTTCTTCTGCAAGAACTCTACTGCTGTAGAAATTGAAACGTTTAAGTCTCTTGTAACTTTATTCAGTCTTATAGCCATCTACAATCCTTTCTTTTTTACTCCTCCTCAAACTCACGGCGCAGGATGCTCAGTACCTCATCCACCGTCTCTTCTTCAAGGTCTGTTTTCTCAATAATCATATCACGCGGAGCGTTCAAGGCCGACTTTGCTGTCTCGATGCCCATCTCCTGGAACGCATCGATAATCCAGCCGTCAATTTCATCGCGGAATTCATCAAGCATGATGTCTTCCTCCTCTGGAGTTCCTTGAATCTCACGGTAAACGTCGATAGTATAGCCTGTGAGCATACTGGCCAACTTAATGTTCAGGCCACCCTTACCAATAGCAAGTGATACCTCTTCGGGCTTAAGATATACATCGGCACGCTTCTCTTCATCGTTGAGCTTAATGCTGCTCACTGTGGCAGGACTAAGGGCACGCTGGATGAACAGTTGCGTATTGCTGGTATAATTAATCACATCGATATTCTCATTTCTCAACTCGCGCACGATGCCATGAATACGGCTACCCTTCACACCTACGCATGCACCTACTGGGTCGATACGGTCGTCATAGCTCTCCACAGCAATCTTTGCACGTTCACCTGGGATACGGGCAATGCGCTTGATGGTAATCAGGCCATCGTTGATCTCAGGTACTTCCAATTCAAAGAGACGCTGCAAGAATAACGGGCTGGTACGACTAAGGATAATCTTTGGATTGTTGTTCTGATTATCCACACGCTCCACAACAGCACGAACAGTCTCACCCTTGCGGTAGAAAT
The DNA here is from genome assembly GCA_017650045.1 of Bacteroidaceae bacterium. Lineage (GTDB taxonomy): Bacteria > Bacteroidota > Bacteroidia > Bacteroidales > Bacteroidaceae > Bacteroides. The sequence goes on from JAGCFP010000038.1 coordinate 9,561, forward strand.
CGGTAGGAATCTGTTCCTGCTTTGGAAGGAGGAGGTCGTTGTTCTCATCATCTACCAACAATATCTCTTTCTTCCAAATCTGATAAACCTCTGCACTAACCAACTGACCTACGCGATCGATGTATTTTGCATAGAGTGAATCTTTCTGCAGCTCCAGAATCTTTGCTGCCAACGTCTGGCGCAAAGTCAGAATGGCACGACGGCCGAACTTACTGAAATCCACCAAATCCGTGAACTCCTCGCCTACCTCAATATCAGGTACCACCTTACTGGCTTCACTCAGACTTACCTGAGTGTTAGTGTCTGTCACCTCATCATCGGGCACAACCTCACGGTTGCGGCGAATCTCCAAATCACCCTTATCAGGGTTTACAATCACATCATAGTTCTCATCACTGCCGAAGATTTTCGCAATCACACTGCGGAAACTCTCTTCCAGCACATTCACCAGCGTTGCGGTGTCCAGATTGTCTTTGTCTTGACGGAAGGTTTTGAAAATATCCATCAAAGACTCTGTTTCCTGTTTCTTTGCCATTTCTGCTATTTAAATTTAATTATTTGTTTCACGTAATCAGTCTCAGTATGGTTCAGCGTAGTTTCTTGCTCCACTATCTTCGGACGCTTCATCCCTTCTTCTTTCACCTTCACTTGCATGGTCAAAGTGATGTTGTCACCATCAACTTCTTTGAGAATGCCCGTAAGTTTGCGTCCATCGCGCGTCTTTACTTCCACCTCCTGCCCTAAACAGTTCTGAAACTGCTGTGCAACTTTCAGAGGCTGCCCGATACCAGCAGAGCCAACTTCCAAATCATAGTTGTCAATTTCCCCGTTAAGTTTGGATTCGATGTATTGGCTCAAGGCCACGCAATCTTCAATCCACACACCTTCTTTCTGGTCAATTTCAACTGTAATTTTGTTGTCGGAACCAATCTGGAGATCAACCAAGAAATATTCCTTGCCCTCCAGCCACTCATTCACCACCTGCTCGATTTGTTCTTTTACTATCATTCGATTTTAAGTTTATAAATAAAAAAGAGGAGCTCTCAGCCCCTCCTCAACTTCAACTTTCCGCTGCAAAGATAGCGTTTTTCTATATAAAAACAAAAAGAATAAGAAAAAAACACTACCTTTACAGGGTAAAATACAGAAATATGAGACTCAAACATCTACAAACCAATCGCCAATTCATAATAGGAAACAGCATTGTGTTTATTGGCGTTATCTTCGTAGTGGTGCTTTTTATCTACCTTAGTTTGCGTATGCAAGCACAGAAAAGCGACCATCACTACTACAATGAAGTCTATAACATCGGCTTAGTTCAGGGCTTTGCTGGACACGACTTTACAGTATATATGAACGATAGCATCGTGTTCGACGGTATAATCAACCAGGAGCCTCAACGGATAGAAGTGAAACGTTTCGCAGAAGAAACATCTTTGCTTATCGTCAATAAAGCTACTGAGCAAGTCGTGGTTTTTGAACTTCCTAACGATGGAGGTTCTTTCAGTTTCGAGAGGAATGACGAAGAAATAAGTATGCGAGAATGAACATTATACACTTATTATTATGAAAAGATTTATCATTAGTTGCCTACTCATCCTGACAGCAATGATGAGCAGCGTCACCTGGGCACAACCATTGCCTCGCGCTGATGCCCCAAAGACAGTGAAGAAAGCCATGAAGAAGTACTTCAAGGCGGTTGACAAAGAGAAGCAAGACATTCACAGCATCATGGTGGTGCAGCATGGCAAGGTGCTGTCTGCTACCTGGCGCAGTGAAGGTCAGGAGAATGTACCTCACGTGCTGCACTCCGTTAGTAAGACGTTCACCTCTACAGCCGTCGGACTGGCTATCAGTGAGGGGAAACTCAAACTCACCGATAAGTTGATCTCTTTCTTCCCAGACAAGTTGCCAGAGGTCGTGAGCGATAATCTCAAAGCCATCACCGTGCGCGACCTACTTACGATGAACTGTGGGCACGACACTGATCCTACGGGCAGTATCCGCAATGTGGAGGGAAATGATTGGGCAAAGGCTTTCCTGGCATATCCTGTGGAACACAAGCCTGGTACCTTCTATTGCTACAACAGCCTTGGTACCTATATGCTCTCTGCAATCGTGCAGATAGTCACAGGAGAGAAAGTGGTGGATTACCTCTATCCACGCCTGTTCCAACCTTTGGGCATCGAGAAACCCAGATGGGATGAGAGTCCGCAGGGCATCAACACTGGCGGATGGGGACTCTATCTGAAGACCGAAGATCTGGCTAAGATGGGCCAACTGTTGCTACAGGGAGGAAAGTGGAACGGCCGTCAGCTGGTTCCAGAAGAGTGGATCAAGGAAGCATCTTCTGCTCAGGTGCCTTGCCAACCCGCAGGCATGAAACCCGATATGGTGGAGCGCGCAGGACTGACCAAAGAAAACAGCGACTGGGTGCAGGGCTATGGTTACCAGATGTGGCGTTGCCGTCATAACGCCTTCCGTGCCGATGGTGCCAACGGTCAGTACATCTTAGTACTTCCAGACCAAGATGCCGTGATTGCCGTGACTGCCAACATAAGCAATATGCAGGGCGAAATCAATCTGATTTGGGACAATATCCTGCCTGCATTGCAGCAGAACTGAACATTCGTTCTTCAACCGCTTTTCTCCTGACTCACTCTGTTCTCGTACTCCGTGAGATACAGTACCAGCAGGGAATGCTTAGTTCAGGATGTATTTATATGCAAATGAATAAATAAAAAGGACTTTGCTCACGCAAGGTCCTTTTTATTCAGTTAGCGTTTATGAGATTTTGAGAGAATCAGAAACTTCACAGCTTCATTATCAATAGTCAACTTATGATACACTAACTATACATTATGTTTAAAGCAAATGAAAAATGTTCTAGTTATTGTTAACCTCCTCCTTGTCAAGCACTTTTACGGCATCAAGACTATCTGTCACTAATTTTTCCACCTTCACATTCTCTTCAGAAAGAGCTACGGAAGGTGCAGAAATCTGATTGCCAATCGTGTCGGAAGGAATAATCTCCTGTTGTCCCACAGAGAAAGAATGTTCCAAGAGATTGCCTAAAAGCAGCAGTAAGGCAATGGCTGCAGCAGCCTTCAACATCGGCATCAAGCGTGTAATCAGAGTCACCCTCCGTGCTTTCACCACTGGTGCCTGCTCTATCTTTTCCAAGATGCGGGCATCAAAATCTGCACTCAGATGTGCTTCCGACTGCTTTTGCTGATAGACGAACAAGTCACGATAAGGCAACAACGATGATGGCACTTCCTCCTCACAGAAGAAACGACGAAGCATTGCCTCCTCTTCTACGTTGGTCTCACACGCCCAATAGCGTTCCAACAATTGTTCAATTTGTTTAGAGTCCATAGCCATCTGTTTTAATAAACTGCAGCCTAATCTTCTGCCTTGCACGGAAGAGATAGACTTTCACCTGCTCTTCACTTAGTTGCAGTGTCTCGGCAATTTCCTGATAACTTTTCCCTTCAACATCACGCAGGTAGAAAACATCGCGTTGATTATCGGGCAACTGGCTTAGAAACTTTCGAAGCAGTTCCATCCGCTCGCTTTCCACCAACTGGTCGTAAGGAGTAGATGCAATGGCTTGGTCATGTTCAGTAGAAAGTTCTACATGTTGTGTGCTTTTCTTCTCGCGTGCATCCAGTGCCAAGTTCTTGGCAATAGTGATGCAAAAAGCCTCTAACGACTTCACATCGGAAAGCTCCTTCCTCCTGTTCCATGCCCTAATCAACGTTTCCTGCACGATGTCCTCAGCCTCTTCCCTTTGAAAGGTAATCCTGAAAGCCACTCTAAAGAGCTTATCTTTCAGCGGGAGTACATCATCATGAAAGTTGATTTCTTGCATCTCTCTATAAACAAAGACGGATTAACTGCAAAAAAGTTACAGCCTAACTAGATAAAAAATATTAAGGTATCATAAGTGTGCCGCCTTGACCATCGATGGCAGTAGAAGAAGTGATATACACTTTGCTAACTCCTGCATCGAGTGCGCCAAAAGCGTTCTCAAGTTTCGGTATCATACCACTGTTGATGATGCCTTTGGCCACCAACTCACGGAATAGTTCATGATTTATCGAAGGAATCACGCTCGCATCATCATGTTCATCGTAAAGCACACCTGGTTTCTCGAAGCAATAAACCAAGGTAACATCAAAGACTCTTGCCAAAGCCTTCGCTGTTTCTCCAGCTATGGTATCTGCATTGGTATTCAGTAAGTTTCCCTTACCATCGTGTGTCAACGGTGCCATGACAGGCACTACTCCTTGATGGATTAAGGAAGCCAGATGTTCCACATTCGCTTGCTTCACATCACCGACAAAGCCATAATCCACGTCCTTAACTGGTCGTTTGTCAGAAAGTAGCACATTAAGGTCGGCTCCAGTAAGTCCAAGGGCATTAATGCCACGGGCCTGCAATCCTGCCACGATGTTCTTATTGACCAATCCGCCATAAACCATTGTCACAACTTTCAGCATGGCAGCATCGGTAATACGACGGCCATTGACCATCTGTGTCTCAATGCCTAGCTGTGCAGCCATTTTCGTTGCAGAACGCCCTCCTCCATGTACCAGTACCTTGTAACCAGAAATAGCTGCAAAATCATCGAGCAGACGCTGCAGCGTGGCTTCTTCTTCTACGATCTTGCCACCCACTTTTATGACAACCAGCGGTTGCTTTAATTGAACATCGCCCATTTTCAATTCTCTATTTTCAATTACTCGAGATATGTATATCCGTAAAGACCCGAACGATAGTTGGACAAGAACTCCTTGCCTTCTTCTAAGGTGATGCGACCTTCCTTTACAGAATGTGAAACCCAGGTTTCCAACGTACGTACCAACTTCTTGGCACTAAATTGTGCATAATCCAATGCTTCCGCAACGGTTTCACCATCAATCACTTGGTCTATGCTATATCCCTTACCATCCACAGACACATGCACGGCATTGGTATCCCCAAAAAGATTGTGCAGGTCACCCAAGATTTCCTGATAAGCACCTACAAGAAAGACACCGATATAATAAGAATCCTTACCCTTCAACGAATGCACTGGAAGGTTGTGTGTCACATGACTGTTGCTTACAAAGTTGGCAATCTTACCGTCAGAATCGCACGTCATATCCTGAATAGTAGCCGTACGATCGGGTTTCTCATCCAAACGCTGGATAGGCATAATGGGGAAAATCTGATCGATCGCCCAAGAGTCAGGAAGCGACTGGAACAAAGAGAAATTGCAGAAATACTTATCAGCAAGCAACTTCGGAAGTCCACGGAACTCATCGGGTGCATGTTTCAGACTATGGGCTATCTGGTTAACCTCACGCATGATGCTCCAATAAAGGCGCTCTATCTTTGCACGGGTTTCCAGGTCTACCAAGCCATGACTGAAAAGGTCGAGCGACTCATAACGAATCTGCTCTGCATCATGCCAAGCTTCCAACAATCTGCCTTGACCTAAATTATCCCAAATCTCATAAAGTTCCTGCAATAATTCATGCTCATCTTCACCGATAACCTCATCATCGTCCCAAGCAGGGAGGGTGGCCGTTTCCAACACCTCAAAGATAAGCACCGAATGATGGGCCGCCAAAGCACGGCCACTCTCAGTAATAATATTAGGATGAGGAATGTCGTTCTTGTCGCTGGCATCCACCATCGTAGAGATGGCATCATTCACATATTCCTGGATAGAATAGTTCACGCTTCCCTCACTTGATGAAGAACGCGTACCATCGTAATCTACACCCAGTCCACCACCTATGTCCACAAATTCAACGTTGTAACCCAATGTACGCAGCTGCACATAAAACTGCGAAGCCTCACGCAAGGCGGTCTTGATGTGACGGATCTTAGTTACCTGACTCCCTATGTGGAAGTGAATCAGCTTTAAGCAGTCGTGCATCTTCTTATCCTCTAGGAAATCCAGAGCTTCGAGCAGTTCACTACTGGTAAGTCCAAACTTACTGCCATCACCTCCGCTCTCTTCCCACTTACCGCTACCCGAAGAAGCCAACTTGATGCGTATACCCAAATTAGGTTCCACATTCAGTCGACGGGCCAACTTCGCAATAAGTTTCAGCTCATTCAGCTTCTCTACCACCAGAAAGATGCGCTTACCCATCTTCTGTGCCAGCAATGCCAGTTCTATATAACTCTCGTCCTTATACCCATTGCAGATGATGAGGGAATCAGAATCCATGTTGGTGGCTATTACCGCATGTAACTCAGGCTTCGAACCAGCCTCCAATCCAAGGTTGTATTTTTTACCGTGACTGATGATTTCTTCCACCACGGGGCGCATCTGATTCACTTTGATAGGATAGATGATGAAATTCTGCGCCTTATACTCATATTCCTCGGCAGCCTTGCGGAAACAGGAGGAGATTTTCTCAATACGACTGTCCAAAATATCAGGAAATCTTATCAGCATAGGGGCAGAGACATCACGGAGTTGCAACTCGTCAACCAGCTCTTTCAAGTCGACCTCTGCTCCATCTTTTCGAGGAGTAACTACTGCATGACCTTTGTCATTGATACCAAAGTACGAAGCACCCCAACCACCGATGTTGTAGAGCTCTTCAGAATCTTCAATACGCCATTTTCTCATTTCCTTGCTATCTCATATATATTAATAATGTGAATAATTGAGGTCAAAGATAATGATAAAATTGCAACTAGCACAAATTCAAGCCTACAAATTTGCTTTTACCCATTATTTGCTCTATCTTCGCTTTATTAAACTTAAATCCATACTATTATGAAAAAGCTTTATCTAGTGCTCGCAGCATTTGCCTTTTCACTGACAGCTTGCCAAAAAGAAGCTGTAACCAACGAGCCATTATCCAGTAATGAAACGACCCACTTTCTACCTCCACTGATGGGATGGAGCAGTTGGAACACCTACCATGTGAACATCAGTGAGGAGCTTATCAAGAGTCAGGCCGATGCCATGGTAAGTACCGGACTCAAAGATGCGGGCTACCTTTACATCAATACCGACGACGGCTTCTTCGGATGGCGTGACGAAACAGGACTGATGCACACGCATCCCGACCGCTTCCCTCGTGGCATGAAACCCGTAGCAGATCATATCCACTCCTTAGGGCTGAAGGCTGGCATCTATTCGGATGCTGGTACGAATACCTGTGGCTCTATGGGCGATAACGATGAGCGTGGTATAGGGTCTGGCCTTTATGGTCATGAGCAGATAGACTTGGATCTCTACCTCAAAGAATGGGGATTCGACTTTATCAAAATAGATTTTTGTGGTGGCAGTGAGTTAGGCTTGGATGAGGAAACGCAATATACCAACATCGTGAATGCCATCCACCGCACGGGGCGTGATGACGTTTCCATCAATATCTGTCGCTGGGCGTATCCAGGCATCTGGGCAGAGAAGATCGCACGTTCCTGGCGTATGAGTGGTGATATTCAGGACGATTGGGGCAGCGTGAAACGAATCATTGGAGAGAGTCTCTACCTCTCAGCTTTTGCTGGCAATGGGCACTACAACGACATGGATATGCTGGAGATAGGGCGCAGCCTCACGCCTTCTGAGGAGGAGGTACACTTCGGCATCTGGTGCATCATGAGTTCGCCACTGCTGATAGGATGCGACATGACCAACATCCGCCCTTCTTCGCTGGAACTGATGAAGAACAAGGAACTGATAGCGCTCGATCAAGACCCACTGGGTATACAGGCTTATGTAGCGCAGCGCTTTGGCGACTGCTATGTCTTCGTGAAGGATATCGAACAGCTGCATGGCAATGCCCGTGCCGTAGCTTTCTATAATCCTACGGAAGAACCTTTCACGTTCAACATCGACCTGAAGACACTGGAACTGGGTGGCAATGTGAAGATGCGCGACCTTGTACACCATACGGATTTAGGCGATTTCAACGGTGTTTTCAGCTATACGGTGCAGCCTCACGGGGTGCTCATCGTCAGGGCAGAGGCTGCTCAGCGCTTAGAGGCTGATACCTATGAAGCTGAATGGGCTTACTTGCCTTTCTATAACGAACTGGGTACCCGTCGCCGCATGATTAACTTCACTCCAGAAGAACAAGCCTCTGGCGGTATGGTAGTTTCAAACATTGGTGGACAAGAGGGGAATGACATCATCTGGCGCAATGTGTATAGCGAGACAGGCGGAGACTATGAAATGACCATCTACTACACCGCCAAGAACCTGCGCACTGCCAAGACGCGCAGTCTGGTGGTAAGCGTGAATGGTGAAGCACTGCCTATGATCGATGATCTGACGGGTGACGACTTGCAGGCACTTAAGGTGAATGTCCATCTGAATCCTGGCTACAACACCGTAAGCATGAGCAATCCTTATTTTTGGGCGCCAGATATTGATAGGTTTACACTGAAGAAAAATTGAAAATTGTGAATTAATTATAATATGAAACGCTTTTTATTTTTGAGTTTGTTGGCGCTTGCGTCAACCTTGTCACAAGCCAAAGTCACCCTGCCTCATCTCTTGGGTGACCACATGATTTTGCAACAGAATACAGATGCCCGACTCTGGGGCAAGGCAGCGCCTAACGCCACTGTCAGAGTGACGGTATCTTGGAGTTCGGCAGTAAGCACGGCGAAGGCTGATGCGCAGGGCAATTGGAAAACTACCGTACACACCCCAAAGGCGAGTTTTGAAGAACTGAGCATCACCTTCGATGACGGAGAAAAACTCACACTCAATGGCATCCTCTCTGGGGAGGTTTGGGTAGCTGCAGGGCAGAGCAACATGGAGATGACTGTGAAAGGATACAACATGTGTCCCGTGGAGGGCTACAACGATGTGGTGGCAGATGCGATAAACAACCGAGGCATCCACCATGTGAAGATTCCCAGTGTCATACGTTCGAAACCACAGGAAGATGCCGATTGCCATTGGGAAGTGGTCGACAACAAGACGGTGCAGAATACCAGCGCCACAGGCTATTTCTTCGCCCATATGGTCAACCGCACCTTGGATATTCCTGTTGGTATCATTGAAGCCAACAAGGGTGGCAGTCGCGTGGAAGGCTGGCTGAACGAAGAGAATTTGAAGCGCTATACAGATGAGCCGCTCGACTCTGTGGAAATCCGTCAGAAATACCGCACCGATATGCACTATCCGTTGATGTGGTACAATGGCACGATACATCCTGTGCTAAACTATACCGTGGGTGGCATCATCTTCTATCAGGGTTGCTCTAATGTGGGTGATCCGGGCAATCGCTACAGCGAGCGACTGGCATTGATGGTGAAGCAATGGCGCGAGGAGTTCGACTGCGGAGAGATTCCTTTCTACTTCGTGCAGATAGCGCCATTCATTTTTTCTGAACCTCAGAAGGACGAGAATGCCCGCCTGCAGGAACAGCAGTTCCGCGCACTGAGTCTGATTCCAAACAGTGGATTAGTATGCACCAACGATGCCGTTTATCCTTACGAAATCGCTCAGATCCACCCTACACAGAAGCGGAAAGTTGGTGAGCGTCTGGCTTATCTGGCACTCTCTAAGACCTATGGTGTGGAAGGCTTTATTTGCGAAAGTCCTTCGTTCTCCAGCGTGGAGTTCAAGGATGACAAAGCTTACGTGATACTCGACAATGTCTTTGGCGGACTGAACCGTGCCGATGGCATGGTGGGGTTTGAATTGGCTGGTGAAGACCGTGTGTTCCATCCTGCTGAAGGCACCCTGCCACTCTATGGACCTGGCAATCGCATCACCCTTTCCAGTCCGGAGGTACCTCACCCTGTGGCCGTGCGCTATTGCTTCCGCAACTTCCAGTTGGGCAATGTGGCCAACATGGGTGGTTTACCGTTGTTCCCCTTCCGCTCGGACGATTGGGAATGAGGGTGGTATATACTTAGGAAATCTGGAAACTCCTCAATCCTTGGAGGGGAGACTGAGCAACTTAGATAGTTCCTCTATGGAATTAGCTATCTGCCAATGGCTTTCCAGCCGACTGCCATCGAAGCGGTATTGGGCTTGCTCATAAAATGGAGCACGTTTCTCCAAGGCAGTGATGATAAAGGCGCGTAGCTCCTCGTCGGTTTTATCCTTCAGGAGCGGGCGCTTTGCCTTGGCAATCTTCAATCGGCGGAACAGCACGTCAATGGAGACATCCAAATAGACAGTCTGTCCCTGAGTGTTCATGTATGCCATATTGTCGAAGAAGCATGGAGTGCCGCCACCTACGGAGATTACCACGTCGTAAAACTCGCCCACCTCATGCAGCATGTTGCGCTCCAACTGACGAAAGCCGTCTTCACCACGCTCAGCGAAAATCTGTCCCACGCTCTGGTGGTACCTGCCTTCGATGTACCAATCCAGATCGATAAAGTCCAGCCCCATCGCCTTGGCATACGCTCTACCGAGGGTAGTCTTGCCCGCACCCATATAGCCTAAAAGAAATATTCTTGTCATAATGGCTGCAAAGTTAAGGAATAAATGTGTAACTTCGCAAGCGAAATGGCAAAGAAACAGAAATATTATGTGGTTTGGAATGGTGCCAATCCGGGCATCTACACCTCATGGGAGGAGTGTCAAGCGCAGGTAAAAGGCGTTGTAGGAGCCGTATATAAAAGCTTCAAGACACAGGAGGAGGCAGAGCAAGCCTATGCCTCAGATTCTTGCAATTATATTGTAAAAACGCAAAAAATCAAAGATGCAAAGATGCAAAGAGACCCCGAAGAACTGCCTGTCTATCCCGAAGAGGTAGTGCCCAATGCGTTGGCTGTAGATGCTGCCTGCAGCGGTAATCCTGGCATGATGGAATACCAAGGGGTGTATGTGGGCAACCGTCAGCAGATTTTCCACTTCGGTCCTGTGTTTGGTACCAACAATATCGGAGAATTTCTGGCCATCGTGCATGGATTGGCCCTCATCAAGCAGAAGGGATGGGATTTGCCTATCTATAGCGACAGTCGTAACGCCATGCTTTGGGTGAAAGCAAAGAAATGCAACACGAAACTGGAGCGCAATGCCCGTACAGAACCGTTATACCAACTGATAGAGCGGGCGGAGAAATGGTTGCGTGAGAATACCTACACTACCCCTATCATGAAGTGGCAGACGGGTAAATGGGGGGAGATTCCCGCAGATTTCGGAAGGAAATAAATCAACGTCACTTTAATAACTAACTTTCACCACTGTCACCTCATAATATTTAGGACGATTGGTGATAAAGACCTCATAGTCCTTGCCCTGCCACCGCAAGCCATACATGTCTATCCGATAGCCATCTTCATCGGGCATTTCACCTCTATAGTAGGTATTCAGCTCCTCTTTGAGGGCTCTAACTGCCATAGCCAGACGATTCAGGTTCAGTGACACGATGCACTTCACCTCGCCTGTGTCGCACATGAACAGGTGCTGTCCCAACATGTAAGAAGGAAGTTCCTCCTGTGTGTTGCTATACCTGCGATAGCCCCACATGGGCGTTAGTGCTGTGTATCCATAGCCTTGCAGCACAGCAGCCTGTCTATCTTCATCCATCTGCAGCAAGGTACTGAGGTTCTTCCAAGAGGGTAATACCAAACTCACTCCCTCAGTATCAGGAAGCGTTTCCAGCGTCTGTCCCTGCAGTGACACACAGCAAAGCAATCCTATATACAGCAATAATCGTCTCATCCCCTATCCACCAACGATAGCCAATAATATTTGATTATTTGAATTTTTGAATCTTTGAATCTTAGCATAAGACCTTATGCTAACGACTGCATGTCGTTCAGTCGCTTGTAGTAGCCATTCAGCTGCAGCAGTTCCTCATGCTTGCCCCGCTCCACGATCTTACCTTCGTGCAGCACATAGATCTCATCGGCATTGCGGATGGTCGACAGGCGATGGGCAATAGCGATAGTTGTGCGTGTCTTCATCAGGCGCTCCAAAGCCTCCTGTACCAGGCGTTCACTTTCCGTATCCAGCGCTGAGGTAGCCTCGTCCAAAATCAAGATAGGTGGGTTCTTCAAGATGGCGCGAGCGATGCTGATGCGTTGGCGCTGACCACCCGATAGCTTGCCGCCACGATCGCCAATGTTTGTGTCGTAGCCCTGCTCCGTAGCCATAATAAAGTCGTGTGCATTGGCAATTTTCGCGGCCTCTATCACCTGCTCCATCGTAGCCCCCTCCACACCAAAGGCGATGTTGTTGAAGAATGTATCATTGAAAAGTATCGCCTCTTGATTCACATTGCCAATCAGTCCACGAAGGTTGTGCAGCGTCACGTCCTTCACGTTTACCCCGTCAATCAAGATTTCTCCTTCATGAATGTCGTGATAGCGTGGCAACAGATCCACCAAAGTTGATTTTCCAGAGCCACTCTGGCCTACCAGAGCGATGGTCTGTCCGCACGGAATCTCCAAATCGATGTGGCTCAGCACCTCACGCTGTCCGTCGTAACTGAAGCTCACGTCCTTATAAACAATGCGGTCTTTCAGTCCCTCCAGATGCTTTGGCTGTGCAGGTTCCTTGATAGGATTCTCTGCCAACAGAATCTTGTCGATACGCTCCATGCTCGCCAATCCCTTCGGAATGTTGTAGCTGGCCTTCGAAAAATTCTTCAGTGGTTCTATCACACTGTAGAGTATCACCATGTAGAAGATGAAGGTTGGTGCGTCAATGCTCGATTTCTCTCCTAAGATGAGGTAGCCACCAAACCACAGTACGATGACGATGAGCAGCGTACCCAAGAATTCACTCATCGGGTGAGCCAAAGCCTGTCGCACAGCCACCTTGTTATTGGCACGACGCACATCATCTGTAATCTTCTTATAGCGGTTCACCATCTTATCCTCAGCGATAAAAGCCTTGATGATACGCAGGCCACCCAACGTCTCTTCCAGTTGTGCCATACTGTCGCTCCACAGGTTCTGTGCGTAGAGCGACTGCCTGCGCAACTTCTTGCCTATCTTGCCCATGAGCCAAGCCATACCAGGCAGTACCAAAATGGTGAAAAGTGTGAGTTGCCAACTCGTGATGATCAGTGCTGCCAAATAGAAGGTAATGAGGATAGGATTCTTTACCAACATGTCCAACGAACTGGTGATGCTGGTCTCTATCTCGTTCACATCGCCACTCATGCGGGCTATGATATCACCTTTGCGCTCCTCGGAGAAGAATGCCAGTGGCAGGCGTGTCACTTTTTCATAGAGCTTCACACGGATATCTCGCACCACACCCGTACGAAGAGGCACCATGATGGCTGTAGAGCCAAAGTAGCACAATGTTTTGAAGAAGGTCATCACAGCTAAGAACAAACCTAAGAACAGCAGCGTGGTAGAAGCCCCATAAGCTTCGATGAGTTGTGTGGTGTAGTAGTAGAAGTTGTTTACCGCCACATCCTTGATGCCTGCACTGCCCCACTCCATGTATTGGTAGGTCACATCCGTAGCCCCTGTCTTGAACAGGATATTCAGCATCGGGATAATCAAGGTAAAGGAGAAAATATTGAATACAGCCGATAGAATGTTGAGCACCACTGCCCAGCACACATACTTCCGATATGGCGCGATGAATCGCTTTAAAAGTGCTATAAAATCTTTCATTCCTCCGATTTAGTGTAACGGTTCGACAAAGGTAATGATTATTTCCATAGGTTGGTTACATTCCTCCACTTTTCCTCTTTTATTGTCGGGTAGCTAGGGACGTTGGAACATTATCATTGTTCCCTATTTGCATTTTTCTAGTTAGGAAAATATTTTTTTCTAGTTAGGAAAAAAAACTCACATGAGGGAATTATTTTTCTTACGCACAAGTAAAAATTTTCCTACGCACAGAAAAAACTTTTTCTACGCGTAGGAAAAATCCCCATGTCTCCATTTTATTCTTCTAACTATTTAGAATTGCTTCACCAGCCAATCCATTGGTGCTCCTTCTGAGTAGTCGTCCAGGAGAGGAACCCAACTGAAGTGCGCCATCATAGGAGCAACGCCCCAATGGATGAGGTCATCATCGGAAAGAATACGCATTTTATCCTGTGTGGCACCTAAACGCTTGCGGGCTTCTGTATAAGCATAGGTGCTTGCCACCTTGCAGGTACGATCAGTCTCTGAATGTACGAAGTACATAGGCAGATTTACGAAGGCCTCGATATTCATCGGACTCAGTACCATATCAGTACCATTCCATTTGTAAACCACATCGCCCTTCCAAGCCTTCTCCACATCATCGGTATATTGCCCAGGATACTTCTCGTCTACCCGATGAATAGGGATTATTGGATCCATAGAGCAGCAGGGGATAGCTGCCTTGAAACGCTCGGGGAATTGCATCATGAAACGCATGGTACAACCACCACCCGAGGAAGCTCCTGCACAGAAAAGCTTGCTACCATCCACCTTTCCCTCAGCAATCAGTTGGTCGATAAACGCCATCTGGAGAGCATTGTTACGATCGATCAGCTCCACTTTCTCAGGATAAAGTGAAGCACTGTAAGAGTAGTTAGGATTGGCTAAGGCAAACACTAATGTGGCACAAGGGATTCCTTCTGTAGGAAGAGACACCAGACAGCGATTGGCTGTGGCTACAACCATGAGGTCTTTGTCGTACTCGCCACCTCCAATTTGCCATACCAGAAGGGGTACATTAGGTATTTCTTTCCCGTTTTCGTCTTTAGGAAGGTAGAGCATGTATTCACGGGTAATTCCTGCATAGGTGAAACTACCTTTAATGCAATCATCCAGCACAGCAATGTGCTCTTCGTTCACCTTATCAGGCGTCACATTCAAGCCTGAATCTATCAAGCAATTCAACTGCCAAGGTTGAGGGGCTGCGCCTCTCTCACGTCTTCCATTCTTGTTGAAAGGCGTAGCTTCGATACGAAGGACATTCTTCTTGCGACTCACCACAATGCCATCATCCTCATAAGGCTCAGACAACTGTCCTGTAACCGCATCAATCATTGCTCCAGGCGTATTATTCTCCAAATCAAAATCTGCAGCAGTCAGCCCCTTGATAGAGCGGGGATTAGACACTGTGATTTCAATGGCGTTCACAACAAGGCCGTAATCGCCTACAGCTGTAAAGAGATCTACCTTTTCTACTTCAGCTGCTGGCCTGGGACCACAAGCCGTAACTAGCAAGGCTGTCCCAATAATCATAAGTTTTCGCATAATATATAAAATGTAGGTTTTAATATTTACCATCAATCAAGTCGTGTTGCCGACTGCGGTAAGTCTGAATAAGATTGAGACAGGTTTCCACATCATAGCCACGAGCTTGAGCATATTCCTCAGCCAACCAACGGTGCATCTCTGGGGTAGAAGGCAAGCGTTCAAGGTTCTTGCACCCACGATTCATACTGATTTTCCCACGATACATACGATTGAGGTCCACCACCTCCAAACGTACTTGTCCATCTTCTTCCCTAAAGAGAATATTGCCTCTACTATAGTCCTTTAGGGCAATACCATGATTATGGAGAAGTGCCGTCAGCTTGCCCACCTCCCGCACCACCTGCTCCTTATAGGAGAAGTCCTGAACAAATAGGTCCTTCCAAGTATAAGGACAATGAGACATGGCTGTGATGAGGAAACTCTTATCGAACAATAAGCCTGCACGAACCTCCACATAGCCGATGGGAAGCGGATTTGGAACACCAATCTGCAACAGTTCCAATCCGTTGTAATAAGCCCTTTTTGCCTTAGAGGCACGCAAGGTGCCATACACAAAGCGATTGAGGAGATGAGGCCTTCGGAACGATTTTACCACATAGCTATTGCCTTGATACTCCATGCGACGAAGCTCATTGCGTCCCTTGTAGATAATCTCCCCCTCTCCACGCTCAAAGCGCAAGGGAATAGAGGCAACGAACGTTTTAAGTTCAGGGTACTTGGGATGAACCTCCATGCGATGGTGTTGCATACGATCGGGCATAGCACATCAGATTTTATCAAGTCCTTTCGTGAACTTGAGCCAATAATATTTCAGAGGATTCTTATACTTCAGTTGCTTCCATGGGCGACTACTATGCGGACGATGCAGCACAGGCAGGTTGGTGAACACATAATTGTAGAACCCATGACTCAGTGCCTCATGCGAGATGGTGACATCGAACCAGTTCTTCTCGGGATTCAGTTCCATGAAGCTGAAAACTTTAAGGAAGTCTGTGGTAAGTAGGGAGCAACAGAAACTACAATGCTTACTGGTCTTGATGACCAAGTTCTCCTGTCCACGCAGATGTTCATAAGGATAATTGATGGTTCCAGCCTCATCCACAGTCACTGCTGCAGCGATGCCACAACGCTTTTGCTCCAAAGCCCCCTCATAAAGTCGCTGAAGCGTATTCTTCTCTACAACCACATCACTTTCCACAATCAATAAGCCTGCCTCTTCAGCAATGGCACGCGCTTGTGCAGTCTGTAAGGTCAACAGGTAGTTGGGCGAAGGATGGTTGGTGAGATCAGACAAGTTGATCAACGTAAATCCATACTGCTTGGCAGCCTTAGCCAGTAGTGCAGTATTCTCACGAGTAGAGAAATCATTATATACAAAATACGTCACAGGCACGCTCAGTGTAGAGCCTGCCACTGCTTCTATCGTCTTCAGTGTGAGCTCGATAGAATCTTTCACAGGGGTAATGATATGCAGCTTTTTCATTGTGCCGCAAAGATAAGAATAATCTTCGGCTTATTCAAGCAAAAGCCGTTCGATTACCTTCGGATAATACTCATATTCCAAAGCATGCACCCTGTTGGCCAAGGTCACGAAAGTATCATCGGGCTTTACCTCGCAACGATATTGTACGATGATTTGTCCCTCATCGTAATGCTCATTGGTGTAATGGATGGTAATGCCACTCTCCGTATCACCTGAATCCAGTACTGCCTGATGTACCTTATCGCCATACATACCCTTGCCTCCATATTTCGGGAGCAAAGAAGGATGGATATTTACCATCTTGTTGGGATAAGCCTTCAGAATATTGTCGGGTATGCGTGCCAAAAAACCTGCAAGCACGATAAAATCTATCTTCTCTGCCTTCAGCATCGTCAGAAGCGTACTGCCCTCTGCCCAAAACTCCTTGGAAAAATAAGCGCACTTCACGCCCAATTTCCTAGCCCTCTCCAAAGCAAATGCCTTCTGTGAATTGGTAAGAACCAACTTCACACAGATATGTTCATTTTCATAAAAATGCTGGATGATATTCTCTGCATTTGTTCCATTACCAGAGGCTAAAATTGCGATATTCTTTACCATAATTCTTAAAATTTGGCACAAATATATAAATTATGTGCAAGAAAATGTAATTATTTATTAAAATATTTGTAAAGAACAATAAATATGTGTTCCTTTGCAACCGCAAAATGTTGAAATAAATTAATCATTCACTAAAAAGTTAAAGTTATGGCTGCAGAAATTGAAGCAAAAGTTAAGGCTATTATCGTAGATAAATTGGGTGTTGAAGAAAGCGAAGTTACTCCTGAAGCAAGCTTCACCAACGATCTGGGTGCAGATTCATTGGATACCGTTGAGTTGATCATGGAGTTCGAGAAGCAGTTTGGCATCACTATTCCAGACGATCAGGCTGAGAAGATTGGCACTGTTGCCGATGCTATCGCTTACATTGAAAACGCTAACAATTAATCTTTAGTCATACATAGTTTCCCTATGGAATTAAAGAGAGTAGTGGTAACAGGTCTTGGAGCCATTACCCCGCTTGGAAATTCCGTTTCAGAATTCTGGGACGGTCTGTTGCAGGGTAAAAGTGGAGCAGGACCTATTACTTATTTTGACCATTCCCTCTTCAAGACCCACTTTGCCTGTGAGGTGAAGAACTTCGACGTGAGCCAGTACCTTGACCGCAAGGAAGCTCGCAAGATGGACATTTATACACAGTATGCTGTGGCTGTGGCCAAGCAAGCTGTAGAAGATGCAGGTATTGATCTGGAGAATGAAGACCTAAACCGCATTGGCGTTATCTTTGGCTCAGGCATTGGTGGAATCCATGCTTTTGAGGCAGAGATAGGTTGGTATTACCAACATCAGGACCAAGGTCCTAAGTTCAATCCGTTCTTCATCCCCAAGATGATTTCAGACATTGCTGCTGGACAGATTTCCATCCTCTATGGTTTTCATGGTCCCAACTATTCAGTTGCTTCTGCTTGCGCAACTTCTTCAAATGCCATTGCAGATGCATTCAACCTGATTCGATTGGGTAAGGCTAACGCCATCGTGACTGGTGGTGCTGAGGCTGCCATCTCTGCAGGAGGTGTGGGAGGTTTTAATGCCATGCATGCAATCTCAACCCGCAACGATTCACCAGAGACGGCTTCTCGTCCTTTCAGTGGAAGTCGCGATGGTTTCGTGATGGGCGAGGGTGCTGGTTGTCTGTTCTTGGAAGAGCTGGAACACGCCAAGGCTCGCGGTGCCCAGATTTATGCTGAGGTCATCGGTGAAGGCATGTCGGCTGACGCATACCACCTCACAGCTTCTCATCCTGAAGGATTGGGAGCAAAGCTGGTAATGCAGAACGCCATTGAGGATGCAGGCATCAAGCCAGAGGATGTAGACTATATCAACGTACATGGCACTTCTACCCCTGTGGGCGACATCTCTGAGGTGAAAGCCATTAAAGAGGTGTTTGGTGAGCATGCCTATAAGTTGAACATCAGTTCTACGAAGTCAATGACTGGTCACATGCTGGGTGCTGCAGGTGCAGCTGAATCTATCATCAGCATACTGGCTATCAAGAACGGTGTGGTTCCTCCTACCATCAACCATGAGGAAGATGACAAGGACGAGAACATCGACTACAACCTGAACTTCACGTTCAACAAACCTCAGAAGAGAGACATCAATGTGGCACTGTCGAATACTTTCGGCTTTGGTGGTCACAACGCTTGCCTGCTCTTCAGAAAATACGCTGAGTAAGAGTCGTGTTTCGAACAGTATATGATAAGATAAGGCTTCTTTTCGTCAAAGATAAGGAGTCTTATCTTCGTTTATATAAGTTACTTGGCTTTTATCCCCGTCGCTTATTGTACTATAAAATGGCTTTCCGCCATAGGTCTTTCCGTAACCATAAAGGCATCACAGTAAATAATGAACGACTGGAATTTCTGGGTGATGCGGTACTTGATGCCGTTGTAGCGGATATCCTTTTCCGAAAATTCAAAAAATTCCCAGAAGGAAACCTGACCAACATCCGCTCTAAAATTGTGCAGCGCGAGACACTTAATAAATTAGCCCTCAAGATAGGCTTAAAAAAGTACTTGCAAATATCATCCCCGATTCTTACACACAACTACAACATCTATGGGAATGCCTTAGAAGCGTTGATTGGAGCCATTTACATGGATCAAGGGTACAAGAAATGCATTGAGTTTTTCGAAAAACAAATTCTGGGAAAGCACATCAACCTCTCTGAGATAGTCAAAAAAGAAACCAATTTCAAATCTCACATGCTGGAATGGTGCCAGAAAAACAAGGTACCTATGGAGTTTGTGCTGACTAAAGAAGAGTCAAAGGATGGTGGACGTGACCATACTTTTGAAACAGAGTTACGATTGGCAGGTATTTGTTGTGGCAAAGGAAAGGGGTATTCCAAGAAAGAAGCACACCAAAAAGCAGCTCAGGAAGCATTGACCCTCCTACGTACAGATAAAGCATTTGCCCAAAGTATCCTCAATAAAGCAGAGGCAGATGCAAAAGAAGCACAGGAGGAGATGGAACAGCCAACTCCTATCCCAGAAGCCTCTGCCGATTTATCATCCGAAGCAGACGCCTAATCTCAATCCTTGTTTTACATAATCGTTATTGGGTGAAACTAATTTCACTTTCCCTGCCACTTCATCTAAAGACACAGAGAGCATGCGGTTGCCACGAACAGCCACCATCCGACCAAATTTACCTGAGGCAATCAACTCAGCTGCATGTCCACCCATCATGGTTGCCAGATTGCGATCGAAAGAAGTAGGACTGCCACCACGTTGGATATATCCCAACACTGTTTCACGAGTTTCTACTCCAGTTTCATACTCTATTTCTTCCGCAATATAAGTTGCAGCACGTTTACGATCTTTGGTCTTGATACCTTCGCCTACCACGACAATGCTATAGGGTTTGCCCTTTTTGAAACGATCGATGATATAGTTACCTATCTTATGGATGTCGTATGGAATTTCAGGTAGCAAAATAATGTCCCCACCTCCTGCCAAACCAGAATAAAGTGCAAGCCAACCAGCCTTATGCCCCATCACTTCTATCACCATCACCCTTCGATGAGAGTTGGCTGTGGAATGCAGACGGTCTATTGCCTCAGTGGCAATGCTTACTGCAGAATCAAAACCAAAACTATAGTCGGTTCCCCAAACATCGTTGTCGATGGTTTTAGGGATAGTCACGGTATTAATACCTATCTCCATCATCTTAGCAGCTGTAGCCATGGTACTGTTACCTCCGATACACACCAGACAGTCAAGTCCCATTTTCTTGATATTCTTGGAAATAAGTGTTGGCTTATCTGTGCCAGGCATCAGATCATCTTTCTGGAAAGGATTTTCTCTAGAAGTACCCAGAATGGTACCACCCATACCCAACAATCCAGAAAGAGACTCCTCTGTGATGAGCGCAGTCTCATCGGTAATAAGTCCTTGAAAACCATTATGGATACCAACTACCTCCATCTGGTAGTGATGAATCGCTGTCTTGCATATACCACGGATGGTGGCATTGATGCCAGGGCAATCTCCTCCCGATGTCAAAATACCTATTCTCATACTTCCAAAATTTTAGGGCGGTGCAACTTTTTTCTCTTTTCAGCTCGTAAAATTAGAAAAAAAATAGAAAAAACGAGGATATAAGGATAAATAAGATTAATTTTGCACGCGATTTTAAGGAAAAGATGGACCTTACAAGAATAATTGACACCCTATATTTCACTCCGCGCTATCATAAGATAGAGAGATATGCCGCCCACGCTGCCGAGATTCAGCAACGTGTATTTCAGCGTCTTATCCAAAAAGCTAAAGACACGGAGTGGGGCAAAAAATACGGCTATGCCTCTATTCGCAGTTATGAAGATTTTGCCAATCGCGTGCCTGTGAATACCTATGAGGAAATAAAAGCCTATATAGAACGCATGCGCCGAGGAGAGCAGAATCTGCTTTGGCCGTCTGAAATCAAATGGTTTGCTAAATCATCAGGTACTACCAACGATAAAAGTAAGTTTCTGCCTGTAAGTCATGAATCCATACACGATACCCATTTCCAGGGTGGTATAGATGCTGTGGCACTTTACCTGCACATGAATCCTAAGAGCCGATTCTTCTCTGGTAGGGGCCTTATCTTAGGTGGAAGTCATGAGCCTAACTATGGAGGAAAAGGACTCGTTGGTGATCTTTCCGCCATCTTGATAGAAAACATTATTCCTATAGGTGGCTACCTACGAGTTCCCAGCAAGAAGATTGCCCTGATGGAGCACTTCGAACCTAAGATGGAAGCTATCGCAAGGACTACTATCCATCGCCATATAACCAGTCTTTCGGGAGTACCTTCATGGATGCTGGTACTTATCAAGCACATCCTGGAGAAAACGGGAAAGCAGTACTTGGATGAGGTGTGGCCCGATTTGGAGGTCTTTTTCCACGGAGGTGTGGCGTTTACGCCTTATCGTCACCAGTATGAGGAACTCATCCAGAATCCCAACATGCATTATGTAGAGACCTACAATGCCTCTGAAGGTTATTTTGCTTCACAGAACGACCTATCCGACCATGCCATGTTGCTCATGATAGACTATGGCATCTTCTTTGAGTTCATGCCTTTGGAGGAACTTGGTAAGGAAAATCCTAAGGTGGTACCTCTGGAGGGAGTTGAACTAGAAAAAAATTATGCCTTAGTTATCAGCACTTCCGCAGGTTTGTGGCGTTACATGATAGGCGACACGGTGAAATTCACCTCGAAGAATCCGTATAAGATTGTCATTACAGGCCGTACTAAGCATTTCATCAATGCCTTTGGTGAGGAACTTATTGTGGACAATGCAGAAAAAGGTCTGGAGCATGCTTGTGCAGAGACAGGAGCACAGATTACGGATTATACTGCTGCACCCGTGTTTATGGACAGACAAGCCAAATGTCGCCATCAGTGGCTCATTGAGTTTGCCAAGATGCCAGACAACTTGCAGCGCTTTGCCACCATCCTGGATGATACTTTAAAGGAAATCAATTCCGACTATGATGCTAAACGTCAAAATAATCTGGCATTGCAACCTTTGGAAATCATCGTGGCCCGCAAGGGACTTTTCAACGACTGGTTAGACCAGAAAGGGAAGTTGGGTGGACAACATAAAATTCCACGCTTAAGCAACAATCGAGATTACATCGAGGAAATGCTGGAACTGAATAAAATTAAGGATTGAAAAATCATACTTATATGGAAACAAACCTGTTCATTTACAATACGCTGACACGTCGCAAGGAACTGTTCCAGCCACTGCATGCTCCACATGTAGGTATGTATGTGTGTGGTCCTACCGTTTATGGAGATCCACACTTGGGTCATGCACGTCCTGCCATTACATTCGACCTGCTTTTCCGTTATCTGAAGCATTTAGGCTATAAGGTACGTTATGTGCGCAATATCACCGATGTAGGTCATCTGGAACATGATGCTGATGAAGGCGAGGACAAGATAGCCAAGAAAGCACGTCTGGAAGAGCTGGAACCTATGGAGGTAGCGCAATACTATACCAACCGTTACCATCAAGCCATGGATGCCCTGAATGTGCTTCCACCGAGTATTGAGCCACATGCTTCTGGACATATTATTGAACAAATAGGACTGGTAAAGCAAATCCTTGACAATGGTTTTGCTTATGTAAGTGATGGGTCCGTTTATTTTGATGTGCTGAAATATAACGAAAAATATCACTATGGTAAGTTAAGCGGACGTAATCTTACTGATGTCATCAATACCTCTCGCGAGTTAGACGGACAGGATGA
>JAGCFP010000039.1 GCA_017650045.1 Bacteroidaceae bacterium
AAAACGAATGAAAGATTGGTAAGTAGCAAACTGGAAGTTATGAATGAGAGTCAGGACCCTATGGGCAGTGCCATATACGATTACTGGAAGCATGGTAAGGCTGATGTGCTGCGTGTTTTCTCTCCGATGTTTGAGGAAGATGAGCTGCCTGTACAGACACTTTTCCGGAGTTTTGAGGAGATGCCTGTCATTGAACAGACAGCCTTACAGATGGCTTCTGGACGCACGTTGGATGTGGGTGCAGGAAGTGGATGTCATTCCTTAGTGTTGCAGGAAAAAGGTGTGGAGGTGACAGCCTTAGACATTTCTCCACTCTCTGTGAAAACCATGCAGGAGAGAGGTGTGAAACGGGCATTGCTACAGGATTTCTTTACCTTCGAGGAACAGTTTGATACGGTCCTCCTGCTGATGAATGGCGCAGGAATCACGGGCACAGTGGAGCGGCTTCCCCTACTCTTCCAACAGCTTGACAAAGTGCTGGCTCCTGGAGGACAAGCACTCTGCGACTCGTCAGATCTCTGCTACCTCTTCGAAGATGAGGATGGGATTATCGAGCTTCCTGATATGGATGGCTACTATGGAGAACTAGTGTACCAGTTGCAATATAAAAATATAAAAGGCGAACCTTTCCCTTGGCTCTATGTCGATGCAGATACCCTTTCTGAACAAGCAGCAGCGTGTGGCTATCTGATGGAGATTGTGGCACAAGGGGATCATTATGATTATTTAGCAAGAATTACTAAGAAATAAAATGAGGTTATGATAAAGAAGTGGTTTATTTTTTTCCTAGTTACGTTTTTTTCTCTCGCTAGTTACGGACAGATAGAACAAGAACAGGAACAAGAACAGATACAGGAACAAGTACAAGGCAGAAAGAAAGTGGCCGTAGTTCTTAGTGGCGGTGGTGCCAAAGGAGCAGCTCATGTAGGTGCCCTGAAAGTCTTGGAGCGTGCTGGCATCCCTATCGACATAGTGACAGGAACCAGTATGGGATCCATCATCGGTGGACTCTATGCTGTCGGCTATAACGCGATGGCTTTGGATACATTGATTCGGAATATGGATTGGAGTTATGTTCTTTCCGACAGAGAAAATCTGAAATACCAACGCATGTCGGATCGGAAGAAGCAGAATACCTACCTGCTTTCACGCGCCTTAATGTTCTGGGAAAAGGATGTAGAAGACGGCGGACTTATCACGGGAAAAAACATTGGTGAGACATTTGATAACCTCACCACTGGCTATAATGATTCCATCAGTTTCAACGACCTCCCCATCCCCTTTGCCTGTGTGGCAACAAACATTGTTGACAATACGGAATACGTATTCCACAGCGGATATCTCCCTCAGGCCATGCGTGCTTCTATGGCCATCCCGATGGCTTTCTCTCCTGTGAAATTGGGAGATATGATTCTGGTGGATGGTGGATTGCGCAACAACTATCCGGCAGATGTAGCACGTGAAATGGGAGCTGATATCATCATTGGTGTGACGGTACAGGAAATAGAGCGCAAAACGGCAGAGGACTTAGGTTCTACCACCAGCCTGCTTATGCAACTGATTGATGTAAACTGTTTGAATAAATACGACGATAATCTGGCCATCACAGATGTGGCTATCCGTGTGAATACCAAAGGATATAATACTGCCAGCTTCACTGCAGAGGCTATAGATAGCTTGATAAATCGTGGTGAGCAGACTGCTTTGGCGCATTGGGATGAACTGATGGCACTGAAGAAACAAATCGGTGTCAGTGACGATTACCGTCCAACATTGCTGCAGCCTTATAAGCAGAATGCTGCTGTAGAACAGATGAAGATTCAGTCGCTGGAATTCTTGAACATGACGGCCAATGATGAGCGTTTCCTGCGCTCTAAATTCCATCTGAGAGAAGGCGACACTCTCAGCATCAATCGCGCAGAAATGATAAAGACTTCCATGCGTGTGGACCTGTTCTATAAAGATGCCAACTGCCGATTCCTCCATACAGATGATGGCACAAAGGTAATCTTTATTGCTGGACGCAAGAAGAACAGTCAGATAAATGTGGGAGCACGCTATGATACAGAAGAGGTGGTGGCTATGCAGTTAAATGCAGACCTTCCGATTCGTGCCTCTGTACCAGCTGATGTAGATTTCACCGTTCGTCTGGGTAGGCGTATGATGGCACGTGCAGATGTCTCCCTACATCCTCGCAGTTTCGCACACCCTTCGTTCTCTTACATCTTCCGCTACAATGACATTAATATGTATGAGAAAGGAGACAAGGGTTTCAATATTACCTATAATCAACATACGGCCAACCTATCACTGTTCAATTTCTACGTGCGCAACTTTGAGGTGAACTTCAGCGCTCAGTGGGACTACTACCACTATCGGGACATGTTGATAGACCATAAAAATGAAGATCAAAAGATTGAATTAGAGAGTGACCACTACATCAGTTATCGGGCTTCTGTCAACTATATTTCGGAAGACAATTGGAATTTCCCCACACGAGGTTCCAGATTCACCGCTAACTATGCACTCCATACGGACAACTTCACCAAGATGAAAGGAGAAGAAGCCCTGATGGATGTAAGTGCTATGTGGCGTAAATCTTGGACTGCTGGGCACTTCACTTTCCAACCCACCTTCTATGGCCGACTGCTCTTTGGTGATGTGATTCCACCTATGTTGAATAATATGGTAGGCGGATTGTGGTTCGGACACTATCTGGAGCATCAGATGCCATTTGCTGGTGTAGGACATATAGAGCAGGTTTATCAGCATTTCGTAGGTGTGCAGCTTCAAGGACAAATACGTGTTGGAAAGAACCATTTCTTTACCTTACGTGCAACCACTGCGCAGCATGCGCCTAAGTTCAGCCAACTGATGGATCATCGAACCTTGATTGGTGGCTCTCTGTCCTATTATTATAATACAATCATTGGACCTGTTGGTACCACATTAGGGTATTCCAACAAGTCCAAAGAAGTCAGTTTGTTCTTCAATCTTGGATATGAGTTCTAAAGCTTAGCGCACTGTTAAGCTACCATTTAGTCGGATATCTGTACTGGAAGAGCCCACCTCGATAGAGAAGGTTCCTGGCTCTACGATGAACTTATCATCGTTGTTCCAAAGTCCAAGCTCCTGTGGCGTAAGCAGGAACTCCACACGTTTCTGCTCGCCTGGCTGCAAGTGGATGCGCTCGAATCCACGAAGCACTTTGACATAAGTAATCACACTGCTTACATCATCGTGCAGATAAAGTTGTGCCACCTCATCACCCTCACGACTGCCTGTATTCTTCACTACACAACTCACGGTGAAGTTCTCATAAGGACCAATCACAGGCTTCGAAATCTGCAGGTCGCTGTACTCGAAGGTGGTATAGCTCAATCCATGTCCGAAGGGGTAAAGCACACCTGCCACACGGACATTACCTGGAGAATCAGAACCGGGCTTGAAGGGGAAGGCAAAAGGTATTTGTCCCACAGACTTTGGATAAGTCACCGTAAGATGGCCACCAGGATTATAGTCGCCAAACACCGCCTGAGCGATGGCCTGTCCCGTAAACTCTGCTTGGAAGAAACACTGCATGATGGCGGGGATATACTTATCTGCCCAGTTGATGGTAGCTGCACGACCATCTACCAACAGCAGTACCACTGGAGTTCCTGTTGCATAAACGGCTTTGAGTAACTGCTCCTGACGACCACACATATCCAAACTGGTGCGTGAATAGCTCTCGCGAACGGTAGATTCATTGCCGCCCATCACCATAATAGCCACTTCCGACTGCTTAGCCAATGCCACAGCTTCATCGATCATGCGTTGCTCATCAGCATCCAGTGGTACCTCATAAAGCTCACTCTCTGGGAAGTACTTGTCGATAATATCACAACCTTTCGCATAACGCACATCAGCATTCGGCAGATACTCTTTAATACCTTGATATACAGATTTAATCGGTGCTCTTGCTGGACCATAGCGAGAAATCAGTTTGGTGGTCTCATCGGCATTAGGACCTATCACGGCAATCTTCTTTAAGCTCTTGGAAAGTGGCAACAGATTACCTTCATTCTTCAGCAGCACCATACTCTCCAAAGCTGCACGCAGGGAAACGGCTTGATGCTCCGGTGTATGCACCACAGCCTCTGGATGTTTCTCATCCCCAGGATATGGATCATCGAAGAGCCCCATAAAGAATTTCACGCGAAGAATCTCTGTTACTCGCTGATCAATGGTGCGCTGAGACACCAATCCTTTCTCTATGGCACGACGCAAAGGAAGGATAAAGTCCTGTGGAGGAGTAAAATTGGTACGGATGTTCATGCCTGCATTCACTACAGCAGCAGCCATCTCCTCTTCAGTATTCACCACATGATGCTTATCATACAGGTATTCCACCGCCTTACTGTCGCTCACCACATAACCCTTGAAACCCCACTCCTGGCGCAGAATCTCTGTCATGAAATGGTAACTGCCGATGATGGGCTCACCATTATAATCGTTGTAAGAAGCCATCGTTCCCAGTGCTCCAGCCTCTTGGAAAGCCTTGCGGAAAGGCTCCAGATAGATGGTGCGCACTTCACGCGGAGCAATGTGTGGATCAGTGCGTGTTCCACCGTCGCGTCCACCCACTGGAATGCTATAAACTGCAAAATGCTTAGGCGTAGAAACCACATGCTGATTCTGCAATCCTAACACAGCTTGCTTGCCAAGTTCACCCACCAGATAGGGATCTTCACCATAGCTTTCTACCACCCTTCCCCAACGAGGATCTTGCGAGAGATCAAGGATCGGACTATAGATATTGGTATATCCCAATGCATGAGCTTCTACGGCAGTAATGCGAGCGATCTCCGCTATCAGCTCTCTGTCCCAAGTGGATCCCTGAGCACACTGTGCAGGAAAAGAAGTGGCTTGATCGTGGCAGAGACCGCGGATACCCTCGTTGGTAAAGTCCACAGGTATACCCAGACGCGTCTGCTCCACAAACCACCGCTGAATTTCATGGCGGTTCTGAATACTCTTAGTCCACGGGAAAGAAAGTTCATAATTCAAACCATCTTGCACACCATTACCCTGCTCATCGATGTTCCCGATGCCGTCTTTCCAGATTTCATTCTTCCAGTTTTCAGTAGGATACTTGTCTTTCAAGACGCGACCACTACCATAAAGCGTAGCCATCTGACAGGTTTTCTCATCAAGGGTCATCTGTTCCAGCAGATCGGCAATACGAGCTTCCACTGAAGCATTAGGATCTTCATAGACATCCATAACTCCATTTTTATTGAAGTCTATCCACCCTTTACGATACATGTCTTTCACATTGTCAGCATTAGCGATGCTTATGCTGAGTACAGCAACTAGAAGGCTGCCAAAGATTTTTCGGTTCATAATAAAACAAATAAGGCTTTAATATTCTATACAAAAATAGGGAAGTCCTTTATATAAAACAAGAACTTCCCCGATTTTATTGAAGTATAAAGATTATTCGTGCTTAAACAAGCGCTCTTCTGCCAACTTTTCATACTTGGTACCCGGACGACCATAGTTGGCATAAGGATGGATAGAGATGCCTCCACGAGGTGTAAAGAAGCCTGTCACCTCAATGTATTTGGGATCCATCAGCTTGATAAGGTCTTTCATGATAATGTTCACGCAGTCTTCATGAAAAGCCCCATGATTGCGGAAACTGAACAGATAGAGTTTCAGGCTCTTGCTCTCCACCATCTTGATGTCTGGGATATAGCCAATGCGAATCTCTGCAAAATCCGGTTGTCCTGTAATCGGACAAAGGCTGGTAAACTCCGGACAGTTGAAGCGCACCCAGTAGTCATTCTCCTGATGCTTATTATCGAATGCCTCCAATACCTCAGGAGCATAGTCCTGACGATACTCCGTCTTACGGCCTAAAGCCTTCAGTGTAGCTCGTTGTTCTTCCATATCCGCTATTTTTTATTTCTGATTTCCAAATACTTTTCCAAACCCTCTCGACGAAGTTGGCAAGCAGGACAGTGTCCGCATCCTTCTCCAGGAATACCATTATAGCAAGTCAAGGTTTCATTGCGAACCAAGTCGAATACCCCCAGTTCATCGGCCAATGCCCATGTTTCTGCTTTATCTAACCACATCAGTGGCGTGTGTAAAATCACCTGAGTTTCCAGACCAAGATTAAGGGTAACATTTAGCGATTTGATAAACGCATCCCTACAGTCGGGATAGCCACTATAATCTGTTTCTGAAACGCCAGTCACAATGTGCTTGATGCCCTGTTCATTAGCGAAGACAGAGGCAATACTTAGGAAAAACAGATTTCTTCCTGGAACGAAGGTATTAGGACAGGAGGTCACAGGTTTATTCTCATCCATCTCCATCGTGGGATCAGTCAGCGAATTTCTTCCCAGAGTACCTATCAGAGGGATGTCCATCACATGATGTTCTATGCCTGCCTTCTCGGCAATGGCATGAGCATATTCTACCTCTTTCACATGTTTTTGCCCATAGCGGAAACTAAGGGCCATCACTTCCTTAAATTCTCTTTTAGCCCAAAAAAGACACGTGGTGGAATCTTGTCCACCACTAAACACAACTAATGCTTTCTCATTTAACATATTTCCTGTTTTTTACGTGGTGTTCTGGAATACACGGTCTAATAAAGTTGTTCCCCTAGAATATGTAGGGGAACAACCATTAAACTTTTTAAAGACCTAAACTTACAGCCTGTTCACATTTTGGGCAGCCTTCTCTGCTTTCTTCTGAGCTTTCTTCATAGCCTTCTCAGCCTTATCCTGCTGTTTCTTGGCTTTCTCAGCAGCTTTCTTAGCTTTCTCAGCAGCCTTTTCAGTCTTGATTCTTTCCTTCTCGGCCTTCTGCTGTGCCTTCAGAGCCTTAGCTTCAGCCTTAGCTTGCTTCTTCTGCTCCTTAGTCATTTCTGTACCAGGAACTAGTGGAATCTGAGCTTGTACATAAGGCGCGCAGAGCAGACTTGCTGCAAAAACTGCGCATAAAACAACTAACTTTTTCATATTAAAATGCTTTATTGGTTCTCGATTCTTTGCTGCAAATATATATATTTTTTTTGAATGAGATGTTAAAACCACATAAAAAACGACCTTCCCATTGAAATTGTCAACGAGAAGGTCGAGATAATAATTAAGAGAGAGTTAGAAAGTATAATCGATACCTGCGCCAAATACTCTGTTCTTACGGCTATAGGTATTCATACTCAGTGCTGAGTTCTTATCATAATCTTTGTAGGTAGTCCAGAAGTAACCCACATTGAGTTTCAGCTTACTGCTCAGACGTGCTGCACCACCGAAACCGATGGAATAAGAGTCGCAAGAGAAAGCTGTATCACTCTGGAAATCATCGCTCAAGCCATAGTCGGTATTCTGTCCGCCTACACCCACAGTAAAGGTCTTGTTGATGTCCCATTCCACACCTGCCAGAACCTCATGTGTACCATGTCTCAGAGCTTTCTGCTTATCATTGGCCATACCGGCATGCTTGTCATCATACCAGTGATACTCGGCAGAAACACGGAGACTAGGCAGAATCTCATACTGCGCAGCAGCAGCAAAGAGTGAAGGCACATCACTTGGGGTATTCACACCATCCTTGAAAGCAGCCAGCGCGCCGTCTGGATCTGTGTTCTCCTTTGTGTCATTCTCAATGTTGAGGTTGGTCTTGAACTCATACTTCAGACCTAAGTTCAACTTACCAAACTTGAAGTCGGCTCCAATCACAGGATTGATACCCCACCCTGTCTGAGTGCAATCCAAACGAAGGTCAACCAGAGGATTACCTGCCATCTGCGCCACTTGCTGTGCCATAGCTGGATTGGCAGCCATATAAGCCTGAACAGCAGGATTGGCCATCAGAGTAGAGACAGTATTAGGATCAACGGCAGCTTTCACATAACCCTCATAGCCACCCATGAAATAGTTGGCTCTGAAGCCAGCATAACCAGAGAACCAATCAGCGAACTGATAGGAAGCACCCACCTGGAGTCCGAAGATAAACTGACGTCCGTCCATAGCCGATGACAAGTGGTAAAGGTCGGAAGCTCTCTGAATACCAGCCAATTGCTGTACACCCTGAATAAGAGGATTTGCTGCTATACCAGCCATCACACCAGTAGCGAACATAGGCAGACCGTCATCGAAAGAGGCTTTTCCACCACCACCAACTACACCGAAGAAACCAGAGAGAGCTAATTTGTCTTTCTTATAGACACCATAGAGACTGGGAACGATTGGAGCTGAAGCCGTACCCTTGAACAAACGCTTCCCCTCAGGGAATAAACTCGAGGTGGAGTTGATATTTCTCTCCTGATAAGCATTCTGCCAACTGAATGAGAGATGGAATCCGTCATTCATGAAAGCCAAGCCTGCAGGATTGAAATAAACACCGTCAACATCTATAACGGCACCACGCGCAAACACACGCATGAATTGAACTGACTGATTAGAATTGGTAAGAATGCCGCCAGCGAATGAAGGCAGCGCTACGGCTGCTGATAAAAGAGCAGCCAAAAAGAATTTTTTTGTTTTCATAATCTTATTTATCTTAAAAACGGCTACAAAGATACGCAATAATTGCACAACAACAATAAATTTGTGCATTATTTTTGCTCGTTGGCATTATTTTCACACAGAATGGTAGGAAAGAAACAATAAATATTTATCTTTGCGTGACTTTATATTTTAACGAAAAGAACTATGAGAAAGAATTACACCTTATTAATTATATTAGGCTTGCTGACCTGTTTCTCATCAAGTCTTCTTGCACAGGATGATGCTGACAGCAAGTATCTGGTAGGTGCCGTTCCTGAAGTCAATGGGAAAGTGGTTTTCTCCAGAGATTTCAACATTCCTGGCATGTCGAAGGAGGAAATCATGTCGCGCACAGAAGCATGGATGGACGCCTTGATGAAGCAAAACAATAACAACAGCCGCATTGTTTTTACTGATGCCGATGCTGGAAATGTGGTAGCTTCTGCCGATCATTACATCGTCTTTTCCCACACTGCCCTCTCCTTGGACAGAACGCGAATGATTTATATCCTCACCGCTACCGCCAAGCCTGAGAATCTGAAATTGGAAATCGACAAGATTCGTTATATTTACAATGAAGGTGGCAAGGATGAAACCTTTCCTGCCGAAGAAATGATCTCAGATGACTATGCCCTCAACAAAGCACGTACGAAGTTGTCTCGCGGTTATGCCAAATGGCGCAGAAAGACCGTTGATTATGTGGATTCTCTATTCTTGGGAGCCGTCAATATGCTGAGAGAGACGGAGCAAAGTAGAAGAAATGAAGCAGATATCCTGGGAGCAAATCGTCAAACCACTATCGTGGTAGCCAATAATGAAGAAAAGCCTGCCGCTGCACCAGTGGAGGCCAAGCCTGCAGAAACGGTTCAACCTGTTGTGAAAGCAGAGCCCGTTGTAGCTGAGCCAAAACCTGCTCCTACCCCTGTTCCTGTGGCTGTGGCCGAACCAGTTCAGCAGACTTCCAATGTGCCTGAGGGCTATCTTGAAGTTGATGCAGACACCATTACGCCAGAGTCTATCGCTGCTGGAAAAGGCAGATTGGTGATTGCCATCGGTACAGATATCTTTAACATGACCACCCTCACGGCAGAGGCTGGTGGCTCATTGGGTAAGCAACAGGACAAGGCGGTGGTTTATACCATCTTCACTCCTGAACAGGATGTCACCTCCTTGCAGAAAGCCGATAAGTACAGTGTGCGTTTCTATCCGAATGGCTCTGAGAAGCCAACGGTGATTTTCGACTGCAAGAAGCTTCCTTCACAGCCTGCTATGGAAGGTATGCCACAGATGTTTGCCGGTGAAGTAGAACGTGTAATCGTCAGTCAGTAAGAGCTATGGCTATAGAAGATGATATAATGAATGGGGTGGTTTTCAAGTCGTGGAAAGGGAAAACCGAACCAACTGGTGTCAAGACCAAAGCCAAGAAAAAGAGCTATATTTCAGGACAGCATGGCTCTGCTTCTGCTAAGTTTAAAGCAGATATTCGGAAGCACAGAGCCAACCGACCAAGTCAGAAGAAAGGATAAAAAGAAAGAGAGGCGATTCATCAGAAATCGCCTCTCTTTTTAGGAGGTACCTGGCGGATTCGAACCGCCGTACACAGTTTTGCAGACTGGTGACTCAACCACTCATCCAAGGTACCATTTCCTTATTTGCGAATGCAAAGGTAAGACTATTTTTTGTATTTCCAACTATTCACAACAAGATTTATTCGTTTTTTTTGAATTCCCCTGACAAGTATGACGTGTAGGGCAACCCGCACAAATACCATCCCCCTCCTTGCTACGCTTATAAGTGCTGTAGAAGCTCATCCCCACGCGAATCACACAATAGGCCACGATAAGGGCAACGACCCATTCTTGCCAATTTCCAAGATTCATAACAGCAACCCTCCTATCTGATAAACAAGCATGGAGACAAACCACGCTAATGCTGTGGTATATACGGCCGTGAAGAGGGCCCATTTCCACCCACCGGTTTCATTCTTTATGGCGGTAATAGTAGCAACACACGGGAAATAAATGAGTACAAACAGCAGGAACGCAAAGGCGCTCAGCGAGGTAATGCCTTCGGCACGGATGCTCTCCGAGAGATCACTGCTCTCTGCATCGGCATTGTTGCTGTAGAGCACACCCATCGTACTGGCTACCAGTTCCTTGGCACCTGCTCCAGCCAACAGTGCCACATCCATTTTCCATTCGAATCCGCAAGGTTCCAGCACTGGAGAA
The DNA here is from genome assembly GCA_017650045.1 of Bacteroidaceae bacterium. Lineage (GTDB taxonomy): Bacteria > Bacteroidota > Bacteroidia > Bacteroidales > Bacteroidaceae > Bacteroides. The sequence continues at coordinate 10,775 of JAGCFP010000039.1, forward strand.
ATCGCCTTACCTATCTGTCCTAAGTATGAATTTTCCTGCTGCTCTGCAGGGGTAGCATAACTGTCGTGATTCGGATAATAGCCCAAGAACCACACTATCACGCTGGCCACTAAGATGATGTGTCCCATCTTGTAAAGATACTGCTTCCCCTTCTCCCAAGTATGGCGGAAGATGGCCTTGGCTGTTGGATAACGATATGGAGGCAGCTCCATCACAAAAGGTGTATTGTCGCCCTTCACCAGGAAGGCACTGAAAATCCTCGCCATAATCACAGCCAGAAAGATGCCTATGGCATAGAGTACCAAGATAACCAGCGCCTGATACTTAGCGAAGAAAACGCCTGTGATAATCAGATAGATAGGCAGACGGGCACTACAGCTCATCAGTGGCAGGATCAGCATGGTCACCAGTCGGCTCTTCGGACTCTCGATGGTACGTGTAGCCATCTCGGCAGGCACATTGCATCCGAAGCCCATGATCAGTGGGATGAAAGACTTTCCATGCAGTCCCATGCCATGCATCACCTTATCCATGATAAAGGCTGCACGAGACATATAGCCCGACTCCTCCATTAGGGAGATGAAGAAATACAGAATCAGTATCTGTGGCAGGAAGACTATCACGGCCCCCACACCACCCAGTACACCATCGGTCAGTAAAGCACGCAGCGGTCCGGGACTCATGTGTCCCTTCAAGAAATCGATCAGCCAGTTCACACCGCTATCTATCCAATCCATCGGATACTGCCCCACCACAAAGGTCACCTCAAACATAAGGAACATCACCAGGAAGAAGATAGGGAAACCAAGATAACGGTTGGTCACTATAGAGTCTATCCACTTCGTCACATGGCGCAAATCACTCTTATGTGCATCCTTGAAAGTCTCTTTCAGAGCGCCCGAGATAAACCCATACTTAGCATTCATGATGGCCGTCTCACTATCTTCATGGAGCACCAGCTTGATGCGTTCAGCCTCTCTGTCGCGTATGCTCAGAATCTCCTCCCCGTTGGGAAGATTACGTACCAGATGGTTGAAGTCGTGGTCTTTCTCCAGCAACTTGATGGAAAGGTAGCGCAGCGAATAGTGTGAACGCAGGCTCTCGTTCTTCGCCAGAGCCTCCTTGATGGCTTCTATACCCTCCTCTATGTCATGCCCATGGTTGATGTGGATATGGTGGAACACATTATTGCGAGGTTTCAGATCAGAGGTATAGTCCTCCTCATGCTCCTCCTCCTTGTCCTGCTTATGGTATTTCTTGTGCCAGTCTTGCAACTGCTCGAACACCTCCTGATTGATCTTGCCATCCTTCCCGATGAAGTCGGCCCCCTCATACATATTGATAATGATGTGGAAAAGCAGGTCGATTCCTCTGCCAGAGCGACACACCGTGGGTACCATCGGCACACCGAAGAGTTGCGCCAACAGCCTGTAATCTAGCTCACTGCCATTACTCTCCAGTTCGTCATACATGTTCAGCGCCACGATGGTACGCAGGTTCATGTCAATCAGTTGGGTCGTCAGATAGAGGTTACGCTCCAGATTCGAGCTATCCACTACATTGATGACGATATCAGGCGTTTTCTCCACAATCTGCTGACGCACATACAACTCTTCCGGACTGTAGCACGACAGCGAATAGGTGCCTGGCAGATCCACGATGTTGAACGTATAGCCCTCGAAGAAGAAGTGTCCTTCTTTAGCATCCACCGTCACACCGCTGTAGTTGCCCACATGCTCATGCGCCCCCGAAGCAATGTTGAAGAGCGACGTCTTCCCACAGTTGGGATTCCCCACCAGTGCCACATTGATGGTACGGCGCTGGCGCAAAGCCAGTCGCTTCAAGGCTTCCTCGGTCAGCGTCTCATCCTCCCCTATCAGTCCTTGGTTCTGTGGCAGTGTCACCTCATCATCCTGCACAGATTTCAGCCTCTTAGCCTCCTCCATGCTGATGATCTCTATCATCGATGCCTCCTCACGGCGCAGGGAGATTTCATACCCCATTATGCGGTATTTCACAGGATCACGCAGCGGAGCGCTGAGCAGCACCTCCACCATCTTACCTTTAATAAACCCCATCTCTACGATACGCTTGCGGAAGCCACCGTGACCCAGCACCTTGACCACCACACCCTTCTCACCGGTATTAAGCTCAGATAAACGCATATTATTATTTTTCTTTCAGGCAGCAAAGGTAATACAATCTTTTCAATAATGCAATTTACTTAGAACCGTTTTAAATAAAATACTCATTTTTGATTAGTTTCCGTATTTCGCAGTTTCTTAGTAAATTCGCAGCGGTAATCATTAATGAGTATGTTCAGGCAGAAAGTCGCACAATACATCGAGAAGCAGCAACTGTTCACAGAAGCCAACAAGTTGCTCGTGGCGCTCAGTGGTGGTGCCGATTCTGTGGCGCTCCTCCGAGTGCTGTTGGAATTGGGCTATTCCTGTGAGGCAGCCCACTGCAATTTCCACCTCCGCGATGAGGAGTCCGACAGGGATGAGCGCTTTGTTCGCGACTTATGCCAACGCTTTAACATCACGCTGCATGTGACTCATTTTCAGACTGAAAAGATAGCCGAAGAGAAACATCTTTCCATCGAGATGGCAGCCCGAGAACTGCGCTATGAGTGGTTTGAGAAATTACGTTTGGAAACTGGTGCCGCCTATATCTGTGTGGCCCATCATCGCGACGATAGTGTGGAGACATTCCTCCTGAATCTCCTGCGTGGAGCCGGCATTCAGGGACTGCGAGGCATACAGCCCAAGAACGGTCCCATCGTCCGTCCGCTGTTAGAAGTCACCAGAGCAGAGATCACCGACTACCTGCAGCACCTTTCTCAGGATTACGTCACCGACAGTACCAACCTGCAGACCGCCTACCAGCGCAATAAAGTACGGCTGGAGCTCCTACCCCTCATGGAGACCATCAATCCTGCGGCAAGTGAACGTATCGCGCAGACTGCCAACTATCTGAACGATGCTTATCGGTATTACGAACGTGGCATTCAGGAAGGTAAGGACCGTGTGCTTACGCCAGAAGGCATCTCCATTGCAGCCTTGAAACGAGAGCCCTCTCCCGCATGTCTGCTGCATGAAATCCTCTCCCCTCTGGGCTTCAATTCCGCACAAGAGGCAGAGATTCTCCAATCCCTTGACGCACAGCCGGGTAAGTCATTCTATGCCGAGAAATACCAAGTGGTGAAAGACCGCGAGCACCTCCTCGTCAGTCGTCTCGAAGCCCCCTCAGAGCCCCACCTCACCTATGAGAAGAAGCCACGCACCCCCGATTTTGTCATCCCTAAAGACAAGCACATCGCCTGCCTTGATGCCGACAAGATCACCGCTCCTCTCACCTTGCGCCTCACACGCTCTGGCGATGCCTTTATCCCTTATGGCATGAAGGGCCGTAAGTTGGTAAGCGACTACCTTACCGACCGCAAATGCTCCCTCGTACAAAAGCAGCGCCAATGGGTGCTCTGTGCAGGCGATGATATCCTTTGGTTGGTTGGTGAGCGCATAGATCACCGCTACCGCGTGACCGAACAAACCCGTCAGATCCTCCTCATTCACCTGTTATAATTTTCGTTGCAACGCGCAACGCTGCAACGCCACAAAAAGAAATGGGTGCAACGCACGTTACACCCATCCTTATTCTATTCCTTGAAGACTATTAATTGGCAGCAATAAATCTTGCTTGCGTCTCTTTAATATGATTATAACCAGCCGTATTCAGATGCAGATTATCACTGCTGAAGAAGTCGGGAGCATTATACTCATTGATGCCACTGGTAGTGTACAGGTTCAAGAAAGGCACATGCTCCTCGGCACACACCTGCTCCTGATGCGCCACATACTCAGGCAGTTTCTTCATATTCACAATCTGATTACGGTAGTTCTCACGGAATCTCTCAGGCATACTCTCCAACTCTGCAGGATCCAGCACCTTGTTCTCCAGAATAGGAACAGGCAATGAACTGAAGAACAGTATCTTAGCATCAGGAGCCGCCTGGCGTATCTTGTTTATGCAAACCTTAATCATGCGGTCCTGCTCCTCCAGTTCCACACCCCTTGTCACATCGTTGGTACTGGCCCACAAGATGTAGATATCATACTTCTCCCCAGAAGCCAAGCAACGGTCGATCTGACCAGGCAGCCAGCGATCTTCACCTGTAATCACGGAGAATCCAGCTCCACCGATGCCATAGGTAGTCACTCTGGCACGCAACTTCTCGGCCCAGTAAGCCTTCGTCACGTTAGAAGCAATGATCTCACTGAACGACCCTCCGAAGACAGCAATTCTCTTACCATAATTCTCAGACTTCTCATAATCCTGTGCCCACAAACCCACGGTCAGCACGGCACACATCAAGGCAACAATTAATCTTTTCATAAGTATTGAACGTTAGTTAGATGCAAAGATAGTAATTTTAGTCAAAACTTAGTACCTTTGTAGGTGATTATCTAACAGAATATCGGTTTTTATGAGTGCATTGCAAGATTATTTCCAGAATTACCAGGCGCGCCACTGGTCCATGGGCTATATCCACTCTTGTTCAGAACTGATGGATTGTGTCCAGCAGATGGGGTTCCTGCCCTTATTGGAGAGTGGCATACGCGGCTATGCGGCAGAGAGCATGATGTCTGAGGAGTGCCGCTACACACAGTTCGATGATGGTTCTTGGGAGTGGCCGCTGTGGCAGTGGAAAGGTCCGGTAGTGCGCGATGGCGGTTGCGTCTATGGCAAGTTCTTCGCTGGCAAGGCAGGCTTTATCAGTCGTGAGTGGTGGCCCGACTTCTACAACTGGCGACGCAGCAATCATCCTAAGCCCGAGGAAGACAGCATTGAAGACATGATCCTGACTACACTGCGTGAGCATGGCAGCATGATCACCCGCGAACTTCGTGCTGCTTGCGACTTCACCGGAAAGAACATGCGCTCTAAGTTCGATGGCTACGTGGGACGCCTGATGATGGGTTGCTATATCATCACAGAAGATTTCGTCTATCCCACCGACAAGCACGGGCGTGAATATGGCTTCGGATGGTCGTTGCTTACCACGCCAAAACAACTGTTGGGCAAGGAAGCCTGTCAATGCGACCGAACGCCCGAAGCATCCTTCCAGCGCATGGTGGAGCATCTGCAGCAGCTTTTACCCTATGCCACAGAGCCCCAAATCATTAAACTCCTGAAATGACGTGCAACGCGCAACGCTGCAACGCTTTCTTATTTCTTTTTGTCAAGGTTGAGATAGTGAAGAACTTTATCCTTCACACGCTTCACATTGTAGTCATAGATAGCGCGGTGGCCGTTCTGCAACTGACTGATTTCATGTTTCTGTATCCGGTCATAGAGTTTATAGACTCCAGATGCCTGCTCGTTGCCAGTTTCCCATTCACCATCCAGATACTTCATTTCAGGCAGATAGATGCGGTTATAGACGATAGGGTTCTCCATGCCCTTCATCTTCACGGCCACGGTCACGTTGATTTCCAGTGGTGGAAGGGTGCAGCTGTTCCAATATTCAGGCATGGCCATCTGCGGCTCCAGAATATAGGAGGCGTCGCCACGTCCGTAGTAGGATTGATAGGCATTGCCGATCATTTCAAGGGGTCCGCAGGTGCCGTACTTCAACCCGAAGTCATCCTTCTCGCCATATAGATAGTCGCCCATGACCTCAGCTTTCACCTCACTATCGGCCACGAATGGGTAGAACCAGTAGTTACGCCAGTAAGTGTCCTCATATTTTCTGAAGTCCTCCACTTTCAAGTCTATATGCCTGTCGGCCAAGCCCAAGGCCTTGCGCATGGCATCGGTGCCAGTCACCTTGTTGGCTGCACGTGCTCCTGGCAGGGCATCCACTTCCATCCATTCTATCTGGTCTTCTGGGAAGATGGCGGGGTTCAGGTCCACCTGCACTGTGGTGGGATCGAAGAAATAGACGCATCCCGTCTGTGGTGCCCCCTCGAATTCATTTTGCTGAATTGGATAGGTGATGGGATAGATGGTCCAGGCATCGTCGCCCCAAGGATAATAGTCAGGGTCTCCGTCCCATGCGTCCATAATCTGGTTGGTGATATAGACCACAGGGCTGGTCTTGAGGTTCCATGTACCTTGACCCAGATGTGAGTTCTGTGTGTCAAAGTCTTTCAGGTAGAACGTAGGCGAAGCGACGCCGACTACCGGTTGTGAACTTTGTATAATACCCTCCGTGTTCACACTACCAGTCATGCCGAGACTGATGGTGCCCGAAATGTCGCCCTCATATCCATGGATGGTCGTCTCAGGGAATTCTGTACCCGACATGGTGAAGAACTTCTTACCAAACTCTATGCTATTATTGAGAGCCTCTCCCCATTTATTATCTTCAGCATGGGCATAGAGTTCAACAAGTTTCGCGCCCAGATCGCCCAATTCCTTTAAGTCGGCACAGAAACCCTTGGCGGAGTTGACTGTACGAGAGGTCTCCTCCAACTTAAGGTCGGCAGAGAGAGAGCCGTCTATGGAAGCGGCCATCGTGCTTACGAAGGAAGCCTGCGCTGCATTCCAAGAGCGCATCTGGAGGCGGATATTGTCTTTAGAGTTGAACCCGTCGGTACGAGCGTTTGAAAGGTCAACATCGAAAGCCCACCAGCCAGCGTTAGGTGTCACGAAGCCATCTAAGCTTCGAGCGGTCACCCAGGGGCTGATGAACTGCCTCATGGTGCTACTGGCAGTCTGGCCTATAGCTGCCTTATCCACTATTTTCGTGTCCTTAGGGATGCCGTAGGGCCAGATGGAGCTTGTGGCCAGATTGTCGGTCATGGTAACCTCCCACACATGGTCGTTGCCAGCCTGGAAGCTCTCCGGCTGGAAGTAGAAGAAGCGGAGGATGCCAGTGTACTTGTTATAGACGGCAAAGAAATTGTTGTTCACGATGTTGCGGCTACCACAGCGGTTGAACACCCACTCCCATCCGTTTTCAGGCGTCAGGTCATCACAGAAGTCGGGCGACATATTTACAAGTTTGTCACCCTCATACCAAGGCAGGTTCACAAGGGTATAGCCCGTGCGTCCTTTAGAGTCTTTCACATCTGTCCCCTGTCCATCGTAGATGTAGATAGCCTCCTGTTCGCGCCAATTCTCTGGCGTGAAATCCTCGTTGTTGATGTTAAAGTATTCAGCAGCGGCACCACCATGCAGCATTGTGTGCCACTCTTTTATGATTTCCTCCCAGGTATCACTGGCGCGGTCCAGTGTGATGGCCACGCCATTTGCACCAGTGGCAATGATTTGGTCACCTACCATTTTCAGCTGACGTATCAGCGGTTCATAATCAGCTCTCTCTGCCTCAGGGGCATTAGAGGTGTTGATCAGTTCTATTTCTATATCACCGCTGACCTTGCTCACAAAGTTGAAAGCTCCCAGGCCACCGCTTCCTCCGCCCAGATCGTCGAAGGGATTACCACTCTCATCGTTGAAAAAAAAGCGGTTCCACACGCCAGTACCGTCGGGTCGCAATTCATAAGATTCCACCACGTGCCAGTAGTTTTGTCCAAGGAAAGTACCATCAGCATCATACTGAACAAACCACACATCACCAATTTTCTCGCCCAATTCGTTGACTTCAAAGTCATCGTCACTGCACGAAGACATTGTCATCAAAGTGCCGCAAAACATCAAGCTAGCGGCAAGCATGAAAATAAAATTCTTCTTCATATTACAATTATATATTTTTTAAGTTTCCTATCTCTTCATTTTTACTTACAAAGGTAATCCTTTTTTCTAACAATAGGCCAATGCTTTGCAAATATTTCATTTTAATATTATACTCTAGTGTATCCGAAGAAAACTCCCTTCAACGCGCAACGCTGCAACGCTACACCCCTTCGTCATTGCCCTAAAGCATTCCAATACTCCTTTATGGCGTCGATGATTTGCCTGTCGGCAGGGAGCCAATCCACACTGTCTATCTCCTCCTTGGCGAGCCAACGGGCAGCCTCATGCTCCTTCAGCGTCAGCCGTCCATGCTTCACCATGCACCAGAAACAATGCATCGTGAGGTGAAACTTCGGATAATCCCACTCCACCACTTGGAGTAGCTGCCCCACCTCAATGTCCGTCTCCAGTTCCTCCCAGATCTCCCGCTGCAACGCCGTCTCCGGAGTCTCCCCCGGCTCTATCTTGCCGCCCGGGAACTCCCATCCATCCTTCATGTCGCCATACCCCCGCTGCGTGGCGAAGATACGCCCCTTCCCATCAAATATGATTGCTGCAACTACCTCAATGCTTTTCATTTTCCCCCTACTCCTCCTGCTCGTAATAATAAGAGTAATCTATGCCTTTCATGAAAACCTCACGATCATCTATTCGGTCCGTCAGAGCATGTTTCAGTTGACTACAACGTGTAGTCAACTCGTTTCCTGCTTTCACTCCCTTAGAAAAAGAGCGATGGCAGAGCCTCAGTCACTTCACACGCTACATAAAGAAGCACACCGGCCTCACGCCTCAGGGTTATCCTCTTCCATAGCCTCACGCGTAGGATCCATGATAAAATCCTCCAGAAATTCTACCCTATTAGATAGATCATCGTAGTCATTGAGAATCTTATCCGTTTCCAGATCATCCACTTTCATCTCAAGGTCAAACACCCTATCCTCCAGCTCATCAATCCTCTGTTCCAGCTTCTCAATAAGCTCCTCCAGTTCCGATTCCCTATCGTAATGCACATACGATGCCTGTTGGATAAGCTCAGCCGTCTCTTGTCGGTTCGCAGCATCCACCTTTTTAATGGTCTTGACAGCACTACGTGCCCCAAATAACACCAATAATTGATCAAAGAAATTCATGGTATATCCTCCTATCGTTTTTGCAAAGATACAAAAAAGATGGTAATGACATAGCAGATGGTAAGAAAGATGCCATAGGCATTATATTAGGTAGCCAGACATGCAATGTCTGGTAAGGAAGTGATAAAAAGCGTGCCATTAGGTACGCTATAAGTGACAAATCAATATCGTAAAACCAAAGCATACGATAACATTTATAAAATATACGTTTCTCTTGCTTACACCAATACTTTTTTGTATCTTTGCATAGAAATAAAACGCAGTTTGTTGATATTGATAAAAATATGGAGGAGAATAAGATTATTATATACCAGACAGAAGACGGACAAACACAAATAGATGTCCGTTTGGAGAACGACACAGTGTGGCTGACACAAGCCCAAATGGCAAAGCTGTTTCAGTCGTCAAGAACAAATATCCTTGAACATATCCAGCATATTTATGAGGATGAGGAACTAGAAGAAAACTCAACTTGTCGGAATTTCCGACAGGTTCGACAAGAAGGTATGCGTATGGTGACCCGTAAGATGCCTATGTATAACCTTGACATGATCATCTCCGTAGGTTATCGAGTGAATTCCAAACGAGGCGTAAAATTCCGTCAATGGGCTAATCGTATTTTGAAGGATTACCTCGTTAAAGGCTTTGCCGTAAATCAGCGCGCTCATAGCGAGCAAATAGCCGAATTACGCCAGTTGGTTGGCATGCTTGGTCGTACCATCCAAAACCTGCCAATGATATCTACCGATGAGACCAATGCCCTCTTTGAGGTAGTTACGGATTACACTTATGCCCTCGACACTCTGGACGATTATGACTACCAGCGCCTAAAAGTAGCAAAGACCACTCAGGAAGATAAGTTCCATGCCACTTACGACAATGCGATGGAAGCCATTAGGTCGCTGCGCCAGAAATTTGGAGGCAGCACCCTCTTTGGTAATGAGAAGGATGATTCCTTCAAAAGTTCCATTGGGCAGATTTACCAGACTTTCGACGGTGATGAACTCTATCCCAGTGTAGAGGAGAAAGCTGCCATGCTGCTCTACCTAGTGACTAAGAACCATTCTTTCAGTGATGGTAACAAGCGCATCGCGGCCACCTTGTTCCTTTGGTTCCTCAACAACAACGGTATCCTCTATCGTGCTGATGGCAGCAAGCGTATAGCTGACAATACCCTTGTAGCCCTAACGCTGATGATAGCTGAGAGCAAGACGGAGGAGAAAGATGTAATGGTAAAGGTAGTGGTGAACCTTATTAATCAAGAGAATTGAAGATTTAGCCTTATTTTGCAAACAGAAGGTACTGTTTCTAAAGTGGCTTGGATTTTGCGTTGCAACGCTTAACGCTGCAACGCTTAGTCAATCTTCGCCAGTTCTTTGTATAATAAGTTTCCCTTTACTGTCAGTAAGTATTTCTGCCGTGGATGGCGAGGCTTGTCAGGATAAAGAAATCGGACATAGCCCTTGGAGATGGCAGGAGAGAGATGATATTCCATGAAGTTCTTCCTATCCTTCAATCCTACGCCCTCCATCATGTCTTTGATGCTACATTGCTTGTTTCCAATGACCGATACCAAATTTCTAATAAAAGCATTATTTGTCAGAAACGAGTCCTTTGCAAAGCTTATGGGGGTACTTGTGGGGGTACTTGTGGGGGTACTCGATGTTGCCTTCCATTCCTCTGATGAATTGATCAACATAAGCCGGTTCTTCAAAGGGTTATTTTCACCAAGTAGAAGGTTACGAAAGAAACGTACCAGAAATATCGGCTCGTAACCTATCCCCTTCTCTAAATTACGATAATTAGCACGTACAAGTGCATTGCGGAAATACCATGAGTGACTTTCAAACAAATCATTATTCACCTTGAATCCCTGAGAGCGTAGATACTTTATAGTGAAAATCGCAGTCGTACGAGTGTTCCCCTCTCCAAAAGGATGAATCTGCCAAAGACCTGCTACAAACTTTGCGAGATGCTCCACCATCTGATCTTTGCTCACATTTGTATAGTCAAACTGATGCTCTTGCTCCAAATCATACTCTATGGTCATTTGCAGATCCTGCCATCGGCCATAAAGCACAGAATCACCCTGCAAGACCCATTCCCTTTTAGAGATATCAAAATCGCGAAACCGTCCAGCATGCTTGAACACGCCTTCGAAAATAGCACGATGAATAGCCGCCAAGCCTGCTACACTATAGGTGAAAGCATTGCTTTGGAGCAGTTTAGATATATTACTTGAAACGCGATCTGCTTCTTCCTTATCTGCGTCATCATTATCGCGGGCTGTCTTCTTGGTGTAGTATTCCTTCACCAGTTCACGTGCTTCATCTATAGTGATTTCACCCTCAATATTCCGACGGGCTGTCTGCTGAAGATATTCCGACGTCTTCAGTCCATCTACAGCCTGTAAGCCAATGGCTACACGCCAGGCATCGGCTTTCTCCCTCATCTGCGGTTCATCTTGCCGAAGGTATTCGTCGAAGTTAATATACATCTGTTTCCCGTCGTTCTCGTCCATATCTTATAATATATATCCATTGTTTTGTATTTGCGAAGATACAAAAAAGATTTGAGATAACATGATAATAGATGACGTTTTTATCCGTCCCCACTATAGCGGGGACACTTCGACGGCATTACCTCCTATAAAACTCCTTTGCAACGCTTAACGCTGCAACGCCATCCTTTAATATTGGTAACTGAAGCCTTCTTGCTGAGGGTTGATTTGAAGATTATCTATACCTTTCAACCAGGCAGAGATGGCAGAAGATGCACGGCCATTCATCCTATTATAGGTCAACAATAAGGTCGTACATTTGCTCAGATTGACAAACGATTCTGGAATGCCGCCCGTCAGGTTATTACCGTTCAGTGAGATGGCCCAGAGATCAAGGTTTCCCAACTCTTCAGGCAGCTCCCCAGAGAGTTCATTGTCGCTCAATGACAACACATGCAAGTGCTTCAGATTACCCAAGCAGGCAGGGATTTCGCCCGAGAGACTGCAATAATTAAGCTCCAGTACCTCCAAGTCCGTCAACTCCCCAAGACTCTCAGGCAAGGACCCCGTGATACCATCCTTATTACCAGCCAGGCAAAGCCTCTTCAGATGCTTCAGCTTACTGATACTTTGCGGCAGTTCACCTATCAGATTATTCATAGACAAATCCAATTCAGTCACCACCCCATGCTCTATCTTGACACCATACCAATAGTTCAATGCCCTTTCACTATCCCATAAATAATTTTGCAACCACTGCGCACCACCCATACTCTCGTAGATATCCATCAGCGCCTCTCGCTCAGAGTCATCAGCCGTTTGGGTAATAGTGATGGTATGCGATACCCCCATACGGGAAAAGGTCACAGTACCAGTGCGTTCCACTCCAGTC
>JAGCFP010000040.1 GCA_017650045.1 Bacteroidaceae bacterium
ACTTATCTTATATATTATAATAATTATTATAATATATAAGATAAAAATAAAGATAACAATTATATTGGCGTTCAAAGATTCCTCTTACACGTTGCAAAACACCAAACGGTGCGCGGTGCACGGTGCGCGGTGCGGGGTATCTTTTTCCCAGACTAGTGGACTATGTTTCCCGACATAGTGGCTCTTCTTCAATGTAGTTGAGGAAGGACTTATTAAAAAAACCGAAAAATAGCGATGAAATCGGGCAAATTTGCGCATTTCCTCCTCTCCAAACTCCTATTTTTACACCTGTTTGACTATCATTTCCTTCGGGGAAAAATCAACATAATCAAAGAAAAGACTTAGAAATTGGTAATGAAATAGCAGTTGGCACGACAGATGCCGTAGGCATCAGATGAGGTAGCCACAAAAAAAGAGGGGTACGAAATACCCCTCTTTTTATTTCTGTTGAAAAGATCAATAGCTTAATCCAAAGCCAAACTCGAAGGCCTTGTTAGGAGCATCGAATGGTACATCCTCCAACTGGGCCTCTACGTCCTTCATCGTGGCTGGAATCTCAAATGGCAACTTGCCAACTGGATTGAACTTGCCAAAGACGCAATCGAGCAGGGCATTGTCCAAGCAATCGAATACCAGGAAGCAGCCCTTCACAACTTTCTTCAGGTCTTGTGGCAGCACGATGCTGGTACCGCTTGGATTGAAGGCTACCACCACTGGCTTACCTGTAGCGGAGAGCTTCTTGATGTTGTTCCAGATGCTGGCTGGCAGGCTGATATCTACGGGCTTGGCGGCCTCGATCTCACGCTGACGCTGCATGGCTGCACGCTGCGCAGGGGTCATGTTGGCCATAGCGCCAAAGCCACCTCCAGTGGTGGGGGCAGTCACGCCTGTGCGTACCAGAATCAGATCGGCCTGGGCAGGACGGTCTACCAAGGTGCCGTAGTTCTTGGCAATCTCGGTGTCGATGCCTTCTACATAGAGCTTGATGCCTTCCTTAGCTGGCAGCGTGTTACCCTCATTGACCAACAGGATGTTGGACTCCAGCTGTGCCTGGAAGGCGTTCTTCTGGAGGTCTTCACGCTGGCATACCTGTGGGGCCTTCTCTGGATCTACGTAAGGGTCTTCAAACAAGCCGAGGATGAAGTGCCACTGCAGGATACGACTGGCTGCCTGATTGACGCGAGCCTCGCTGACACGCCCTTCTTTCACCAACTCTACCACCAGACTGGTCTCTGTCTCACTACCCATCTGATCTACGCCTGCATTGATGACCATCTCCATATTGTCCTTCAGTGTGGTCTTTCCTGCCAAACGTGGATTCAGCGGACCCGTACGGGCTACCACACCCCAGTCGGTACAGATGGCACCCTTGAAGCCCAGTTGGTTATACAGCACCTCGGTGCTCCAGTATGGGGAATAGTTTACGTTCAGTGTATCTACATAGGTACCACTGTAGTAACCCATGATGGCCAACGCGCCCTTCGCAATACCTGCCTTGAATGGCTTGAGGTGGTAATCTACATTGTTGCCCGGATAGACGGTGAAATCGCCCTTACCGCCCTGATGAGGATTGGCACCTGGCCAGTGCTTCAGGTGTACGAGTACCTTCTCAGGACCTACATTGTCGCCCTGCGCACCTTCCATGAAGGCTTCCATCATCTCGATGGTGAGGTCGGCATCTTCTGAGAAGCAACCCATGTTGCGGCTCCAGCGTGGCTCTGTGATGACATCGATCTGTGGACCTAAGATCATGTGCAGACCTACGGCACGGTATTCTTCTGCCACAGCCTCACCGAACTTCTTCACGATGTCACGGTCGCGTGCTGCGGTGATACCTACCTGACCTTCTTTGCTGGGCCACTGAGAGAAGTACTGCTTACCGCTGACGTGTGCGCCCAGGGTAGCCCCATGACGGGGGTCGGTAGAGAACATGATAGGAATGCCCAGACGGGAGGCTTCTGCATACTCCTGCATGGCATTGCTCCACTGAGCGAACAACTTAGGCTCTGCGATGCCGTTGTTCAGGATGTTGCGGAAGTTGCGCTCCTCGATGTAGGTCTTTACATCGGCACCTCTGCGCACCTGACCTTGTCCCATGGCGCCTTGGTTGTTGCCACCAGGACCGATAGGGCCAGCGTAGGCTTCTTGGCTCAATTCTGCCTGTGAGTCGTACACCACCTTACCATCGGCTGGTACGGCGATGTTAGGATGGAACATCAGTCCTACTTTCTCTTCCAGCGTCATCTGACTTACAAGGTCGTCGATGCGGTCTTGCATGGGCTGGCGCCAGTCTTCATACACGTCCAGCTTACCGTTCTTGTTCAGATCCTTGAACTGGTAGCCGTTCTTCTCGATAATCTGCACTTTACGTGCCTCCAGCGTGGGTTGCTCAAACTTTGGAGCTTGCTCACAACTGGCCAATAGGGCACCCATGAGTGCCATACTACCCAAAATTCCAAATACTTTTCCTTTCATTGTTAGTGTGTTTAAGTCTATATAATAATAAAAAACTGTGTCGTTTTAAATGGCATCGGCCTCTACGATGCCTTGCATCACAGCGTAGATGGTGAGTCCGGAAACCGACTTGATGCCCAACTTCTCCGTGATGTTCTTGCGATGGGTGATGACAGTGGTCAGGGAGATGTTCAACTTATCAGCGATTTCCTTGTTGATATACCCTTGCACCACCAGGCGCAGCACTTCTATCTCTCGCAGACTGAGCACCGTGCTTTCCATCTGCGGGGGAGGCCCTGCGTGCTTCGGCTCTCCTGGTCCGTGCCCATGGTCCAACAGCTTCAAGATGGACTTAGCCAGATGACTCTCGTCCTGATTGATATTCAGGGTGAAGACACCAGCCAACTGCGGTTGCAGGTCTCCGTTGCTCAGCACGATGGGGCGATGCTTACGCGCCATGAAATAGGTGCTGTGCTCAAAGAAGATCTGAGATGACACGAAGCAATGGGCAAAGAGATCGGGCGTGTCGTCCACAAACTCGGAAAAGCTGTGAAACACACGGATCGTCAGTCCGGGTACCACTTCTTCCAACAGATGTTCTAATCCGATGGAGGTCAGTGTATTGGGTTCTATAATTGCAAATTCGAGCATTATTAGTTTAGAGTTTAGAGTTTAGGGTTTAGAGTTTAAAAATTTCGCCGCCGCTTCTGCGCATCGCTCTCCGTCGATGCCTGCAGAGACGATACCTCCAGCGTAGCCTGCGCCCTCTCCACAGGGGAAGAGACCCTCTATCTGCACGTGCTGCAGTGTTTCCACATCGCGCACGATGCGCACAGGGGCCGAGGTGCGGGTTTCTATGGCGACCATCACGGCCTCATTGGTGAGGAAGCCATGACTGTGCTTTCCAAAGGTGAGGAACGCCTGACTCAATCTACTGCTGATAAACGACGGTAGCCAAAAGTGCAGTGGCGAGGAGATCAGTCCTGGTGAATAACTGCTTTCAGGAAGGTCGTAACTCAACTTCTTATGCACGAAATCCACCATGCGCTGCGCTGGCGCCGTCTGTCGCATATTCCCTTGTTGCCAAGTGAGACGCTCAAGGCGCTCTTGAAAGTCTAAGACTTTTAAAGATTGAGAATTGAAAATTGAGAATTGAGAATTAACTTTGTTGATTGAGGATTGAGAATTATCATCCGCAGGGCAATTCTCAATTTTCAATTCTCCATTCTCAATTTGATCAACGTCTTCTGGGCGCAGCTCCACCACCATACCGCTGTTGCTCCACTTAGAGCCTCGGTTGCTGGGGCTCATGCCATTGACCACAATCTGCTCTGGACCACTGGCAGCAGGGACTACAAAGCCTCCTGGGCACATGCAGAAGCTATACACGCCACGGCCCTCTACCTGTGTGACGAAGCTATATTCTGCTGCAGGAAGGTACTTCCCTCGGCCTTCCTTAGAGTGGTACTGGATCTGGTCGATGCGCTGCGAGGGATGCTCCAAACGTACGCCCACAGCAATGCCTTTGGCCTCTATCTGCACACCATGCGCAGCCAACCAGCGATAGACATCACGGGCGGAATGGCCCGTTGCCAAGATCACAGGGCCTTCAAAGACCTCTCCCGTATTGGTTTCGATACCTACTACCTTATTCTGACGGATGATCAGCGCATCCATGCGTGTCTCAAAGTGTACCTCACCACCACACTGGAGGATGGTATTGCGCATGTTTTCTATCACACGGGGCAGCTTATCAGTACCAATGTGGGGATGGGCATCTACGAGGATGGAAGGCGAAGCTCCATGCTGACAAAAGACGTTCAGGATTTTCTCCACATTGCCTCGTTTCTTGCTTCGGGTATAAAGCTTTCCATCGGAATAAGCCCCTGCGCCACCCTCTCCAAAGCTGTAATTGGATTCAGGGTTCACCTGATGTTCACGGGTGATGAGCGCAATGTCACGCTTACGGTCGTGTACGTTCTTCCCACGTTCCACCACGATGGGACGGAGACCAAGTTCTATCAGCCTCAACGCAGCGAACAAGCCTCCTGGACCTGCTCCCACCACAATGACTTGGGGAGCGCCTTCCACGCTGTGATATGCTGTCACCGTGTATTCATCCTTCGGGGGCATCTCATTGACAAACGCTCGCACGGTGAGGTTCACGAAGATGGTGCGCTGACGGGCATCGATGCTTTTCTTCAGTACCCTCACAGCCATCAGCGTACTGGCATCAAGACCTTTCTCTTGAATCAAGTACGCCTTGATGCTCTGCTCACTGAAAGCCACCTGAGGCAAAACACGTATTTGATACTCAAATAACATTCAAAAATTAAAATATTAAAACATTAAAAGATTAAAAAGCGGTTGGACATCGCTTCGCTCGTCCTCTTTTAATTTTATAATTGGCATTGCGCGACCTAACCGAACAATGCCCTCAGCGCTTCTTCTATCTTGCGCACGGGCACCAGTTCTATCTTCAGTCCCTGTGTATTCAACCCTTGCATGTTCTGTTTAGGTAGGATGAAACGGGTGAAGCCCAACTTCTGTGCCTCACTGATGCGCTGCTCGATGCGGTTTACAGGACGGATCTCGCCTGAAAGGCCAACCTCGCCCGTCAGGCACACGCCTGGCTCTATCTCTACATCTAAATTGCTGGAAAGAATGGCACACATGACAGGCAGATCGATGGCGGTATCATTCACCTTCAAACCGCCTGCTATGTTCAGGAACACGTCTTTCTGTCCCAGTTTGAAGCCCACACGCTTCTCTAATACCGCTAAGAGCATGTTCATACGACGGATATCGAAGCCAGTGGCAGAATGTTGGGGGTAACCATAGACGGCACTGCTCACCAACGCCTGTACCTCTATCAAGAACGGACGTACGCCTTCTACAGCGGCTGCGATGGCAATGCCACTCATACCCTCATGGTCTTGATTTAGGAGCAGTTCGGAGGGGTTGCTCACTTGGCGGAGTCCGTCTTGGCGCATCTCATAGATGCCCAACTCTGACGTGCTTCCGAAGCGGTTCTTAATGCTGCGAAGGATGCGGTACATATAGTGTTGGTCGCCCTCAAACTGCAGCACGGTATCTACGATATGCTCCAGTACCTTAGGTCCTGCGATGGTGCCTTCCTTATTGATGTGTCCGATAAGGATGACGGCCGTCTGGGTCTCCTTGGCATAACGGAGGATAGACACTGCGCACTCCCTTACCTGAGAGACGCTGCCTGGAGACGACTCCACCGTCTCTGTAAAGATGGTCTGGATAGAATCTATCACCACCACATCAGGATTGACACTTTCCAACTGGGAAATAATTTTATCTAAGTTGGTCTCACAAAATACCAGGGTATCATCCGTCTCCCCCTTCAGACGATCAGCACGCATCTTGAGTTGGCGCGGACTCTCTTCGCCCGATACATAAAGCACCTTCTTATCGGCCATTCCAAGTACCGTCTGAAGCACCAGCGTACTCTTTCCGATGCCAGGTTCTCCACCTAAAAGTACCAACGAGCCACGCACTAATCCACCACCCAAGACACGGTTCAGTTCCGCATCATGGAGGTCGATACGTGGTTCCTCCGAGGCCTCTATCTCACGGATAGGAAGCGGTTTGTGGCGTTGCTCCGACTTCGGACTCTGATAGGTCTTGGAGGTAGTTTCCTTACGTATCTTTACCTCCTCAAAGGTATCCCAAGAGCCACATGAAGGGCACTTGCCAAACCACTTGGGAGAGTCGTATCCGCAGTTACTACATACGTATGATGTCTTTTCCTTTGCCATACTCCTATTTTTCTGCAAAGATAGTGCAAACTTGTGATTTTTACATTATCTTTGTCAAAGAATCTAATACGAACTTATAAATCATTTTTCAGATATGAAACTACAGAAATTCCTCTGTCTGCTGACTTTACCAGCGCTGCTTATGGCCTGTGGTGAACGTGGTTCAGAATCCCAAGGTTACAACCTCGGCATCGGTGTGTATCCGGGTAATCCTGCAGAAAACTTTGCCCCTTCATTGGTGAAGGACAACACCTATAGAAACATCGCATTACTGCATAAGGTGTATCACTCATCAAGTTACGACTATAACCTGACGGGGCAGTTGGTTACCGATGGCATCATAGATACGGAGACGCCTGCTTCCATCAGTCTTTCGACGGCTGAAGGGCGTATGCCAAAGAACGAACAGGAGTATCTCTTCGATACCAATTTCTATACACGGAAGACGTTCGTGGGGAAAGACCTCATGCTTCAACTGGATTTTGAGCATTGGAGCATCCCTGCTAATCGTATCTGGCTGAATGGCATGATGATGGCAGAGGGTGGCAACACGCGCTATACCATGAAAGTCTTTGGCTCTGTGCATGGGACCAACTGGGAGTTGCTGAAAGAGGAGAAGGGAACGTTGCCACGCGGATGGATAGATCAATACGTTGATTTCGAGGAGAAGGACTATCAGCATTATCGCATCGAACTGAGTGGGGACGCTGCGCGAGGCTGGCAATTAGCGAGTTGGGACTTCTTCAACGGAGAGGACCTGCTGAATGTGCTTCCTTCAGCGCATTTTACCAGTACGTGGCGCAGTGCTACAGCGGGGGAGGAATGGGTGTATGTGGACTTTGGAGCCACTGCCAACTTCGATGAAGTGTCGCTGCATTGGATAAACGCTGCCTCTAAGGGAAGTATCCAGACTTCTGAGGATGCCAAGCATTGGAAAGAGGTGGCGCAGTTGTCTGAATCAGCCAACTATAAAGTGAAGGGAAAAGGGCGCTATCTACGCCTGTTGCTCACAGAATCAAGCAATGGTCAGCCTTACGAACTGAGTGAGCTCCAAGTGATGGGACGCGGGGCATTGGCTCCAAAGCCTCACACGGCCCTTAAAGCCACTGACGCTGCCCAATACCTGAGTGGGGGCAACTGGAAATTGCAACGCGCTTCGTTGGTGGAGGCCACTGGAGAGCAACTCTCACAAGCTGGTTTCAATACCGATGCTTGGATTCCTGCCACCGTTCCTGGCACCATCCTTACCAGTTATGTAAATGCTGGCGCTGTACCTGAGCCCAACTTTGCAGATAACCAACTGATGATTTCTGAGTCTTTCTTCTGGTCGGACTTCTGGTATCGCAATGAGTTTGAAGTGAGCAACACCTCTGAACGGACGTTCCTGAACTTCGATGGGATTAACTGGAAAGCGAAGATTTGGCTGAATGGTACATACATCGGGAATATCGATGGGGGTTTCTTGCGCGGACTCTTCGACGTGACTGAAGTAGTAAAGCAAGGTACCAACGTTCTGGCAGTGCAAATCATCAAGAATGCCCATCCTGGAGCCATCAAGGAACAAACCGCTTGGAGCAGTGAGGCCAATGGTGGTATCTTGGGAGCCGACAATGCCACGTTCCATGCTTCCATCGGATGGGATTGGATTCCCACTATCCGCGGACGAAACACGGGTATCTGGGACGATGTCTATCTTACCTATACGGGTGCTGTGACACTGCGTGATCCTTTTGTACGCTCCGAACTCCCTCTGCCCGACACATCCAGTGCGAAGGTATTCGTGGAAGTGGAGGTGGAGAATCATAGTGACCAACCCGTAAATGGTACGTTGAAAGGTACGCTGGGAGACATTAGCTTCGAACAAGCGGTGACGTTGGCTGCCAAAGCGAAGCAGACCGTGAAGCTGAATCCTGAAAACACGCCCCAACTGCTGATGCAGCATCCGCGCCTCTGGTGGCCTAATGGTTATGGGGAACAGTACCTCTACAATACGAGCCTGAGCTTCGACGTGAATGGAAAGACTTCGGATGAAACTTGTTTCAAGACGGGTATCCGCCAGATGACCTTCGAGGAAGAGGACTATGCATCCAGTGGGGTGCCTGATCGTACAGGAAAGGTGGTGAAGACTGATCGAAGACTGAACCTCTACGTGAACGGACGTCGCTTCGTGGGCTTTGGGGGCAACTGGGGTTTCAGTGAGTCCAACCTCAACTACAGGGCTCGTGAGTACGACATTGCAGTGAAGCACCATCAGAAGATGAACTTCACCATGATACGCAACTGGGTGGGACAGATTGGCGATAAGGAATTCTATGAAGCGTGCGACAAGTATGGCATCATGATATGGCAGGACTTCTGGTTGGCTAATCCTGCTGATGGGCCTGATCCTTACTACGAGGACTTGTTTATGGAAAATGCTACGGATTATCTGCTTAGAGCCAGGAATCATCCATCCGTGGCCCTATACGTAGGACGCAATGAGGGTAATCCTCCAGCCTCTCTGGATGGCTTCCTGCGCACATTGGTAGCAGAGAATCATCCGGGCATGCACTACATCTCCCACTCTGCTGCGGGGGTAGTAAGTGGTGAAGGTCCTTACCGTGCCTTACCTATCGAGGACTATTTCCACCTCTATGGACATGATAAGTTCCACAGTGAGCGAGGCATGCCTAACGTGATGAGCTATGAGAGTATGCTGCAAGCTTTTGGCGAAGACCACATAGAACCTGTGAACACTGTAGAAACACCTAATAATATCTATGGCATGCACGACTATACCTTAGGTGGCAATGGTGTGTCTTCTGCCCAATCGGCTTTCTCGTTCAACCAGATGATAGAGCGTGCATTCGGGAAGCCTCGGGATGCCCGTCAGTTTGCGGAATGGGCACAGTGGATCAACTACAACGGCTATCGTGCCATGTTTGAAGGGCGCTCTGAATACCGTCGTGGCTTACTGCTCTGGATGAGTCATCCTGCATGGCCATCGATGACGTGGCAGACATACGACTACTACTTCGACCCTACCGCTGCCTACTATGGCTGTATGAAGGCTTGTGAGCCGCTCCATATCCTCTGGAATCCGTTGCAAGACAATGTGCAAGTAGTGAACTATCGTGCTGGGAATCAGCAGGGACTAAAGGCGAAGGCACAGGTATTAGACCAGAATGGAAAGGTGCATTGGGAGAAGGAAATGGATGTGAATGTGGCAGAAGATGAAACGGTGGTTTGCTTCCCATTGGAATATCCTGAGAGCCTGACAGACACCTACTTCATCAAGCTCACCCTTCTGAAAGGCACGGAGGTAATGTCTGAGAATTTCTACTGGAAGGGCAAGGAGAATGGCAACTACAGGTCGCTGCTCCAACTTCCTAAGACCACCCTTACACAGAGCACGGTAATGAATCAGGAAAACGGCGAATGGACGCTGAAATGTACGTTGAAGAACGACACAGAAGTCCCAGCCCTGATGGTACGTCTGAACGTGGTGGGAGAAAAGAGTTGCGAGCGTATCCTTCCTGCCTACTATTCAGACAATTACTTCTTCCTGATGCCTGGTGAGGAGAAGGCTGTGAACATTACTTTCAGTCAGGCAGACACGCGAGGAGAAACACCGATGTTAGAGATTGATGGTTCAATCTCTAACATCATATTCAAAAATTAAAGAATTAAAAGATTAAAACATCAGGGGAGCTGTACCCGTGTTTTTAACCTTTTAATTCTTTATTTTTTATGAATTCTTGAATCTTTGAATTCTTGAATTGTTCTGAAAACAGCGAGGCTGTTTTCAGAATGAAATGTTGATGTTTCCGTTGCCTTTCTTGCTATTCTCAGCTAGATCCACAATGTCCTTCAAGGTCATCTTACCTTTGATTTGCACTAAGGCGCAATCGTCAGAACCACCGCTCACAATGAGGAACTCGCTCACCACATCGTCCTTCATCTTCAACAAGAAGCGCGTCTTCGCCTCATTCTTATCGGCCTCCATCAAAGCCTCATACCCATTAGTTTCCAAACGATCAACATCGGCAGTAAACTGCGACTTCACCTCCGTAGAGCAATCGTCGAGATCCAGAATCTTAACCGAGTTGATACCCTTCAAAACCCTTGCATCGTCACTATCAGCAAAGAGCTTGGCAAACTTGATAAGCAGCGAAGACACATTCACACTTTCTGCATTATGCACATGCGCATACTTACTGAACAAATCACTCACGCCTTGTGCTGCACCCACTTGGCAAGCCAGCACCATCACGCATAAAATCACTAACTTTTTCATCACACACAATGTTTTAATTTCCTTTTTCTGTGTATTAGACGGAATAAGTTCATCAAAAGGTTGCAATGAAAAGCGATTTTTTCACAGATGGTCGAATAAATTAATGGTTCCTGTCTCTTCTTCGATATTCATCATGGGAACCACTTCTACCATTCTAGTGTTTCCGCTTGCTTTATCGACATAGAAATGTACAAATGAGCCTGTATAGCTGCGGAATATCACTTGGTATTCCGTTTCAGTCTCCTCTCCCATCGTTACAGACATGATGGAAGGATTGTCTTCTGCCATGCTCCAATCGTATGCACTATGGCAGTAATTGTTTACGCCCTCATAGGCCATTTCTGCTGTAATAGGAGTGGACTCTGGGGAAGCAGTCTTGCTATGGCATGCGCATAATAACAAGATTGCAAAGATGAATGGTAGGACTATATGTTTCATAAATTTTTCAATAGTTTTATTTAGATAAATTGGAATTTCTGTTGCTACATGATTAATGGTATGGCTTGGTCATCACTGTGATTTCATGAATGGTAAACAATCCATTTTCATCAATCGTGAAAGGAGCCGACAACTCTGGCATATCGTCGTATGTCAGCACAAGGCCTGTAGTGAATTTCACGCCAGGAGTGAATATGACTATAGGGTCACCGCTGCAGACATCATAGTAGAGTTGTTCACCTATCCATAACGGCTGTTCGTCATCGAAACCACCCATGTCCTTGACGGAATTAGTGACAGTCGCCAACAACTTTTCTCCATCAAAGAGCGAAATGGTTTCACCCTCGATGCTATATCTCAAGCGCTGTAGCAGTTCTTGCTGTACACCGTAAGGGTTGACCTCTGTCTTCACATACGCCAAGTCATTATCGCCAAAGCGAATCTGATGGAGCCACTCTACTCGAACGCCCGAACCTTCCATCGCTGAACTGGTAAGCCAGAGGTCCCCCGTCTTGGCGTTGTACCCCGCCTGAGGTTCACGCGTATGACGGATGTTTGGGAAAGTAGTTGATAGGGCCCCTTTCGTCACATTGATGCCATAGCCCTCTGTAGATGTCTGGTCAACCTCGTCAATGCTCGATACGTATATTTCGTTTACGGTGTCGTTTAACAGATCATGGCAATGGTACTTTATCGCCTTTGCCAATGCCTGCTGAACATGGTCGGGCATCATGTCCGATGGCATAGGCTCTTCCATAGTGCCTGCCAACTGCTTCTTATCTAAACCGGCAGTTTTGCACCCTGCCATCACCAAACCCATAGCAAAGACTACTATGGCTATACTGATAAAAGTCTTTCTTTTCATCTTACATACATTTCTTCTTGAAGTTCGCTAAACGGAATATATAAGTCTATAATAGACTCTATCATTTGTTCATAGTCAGCTTTTATTAAAAAGACCTTTTCTCCTGCAGACATAAAACCATCGATGTACTTTCTGTTGTCTTCTTTCAGACTCGCAATGGTACAATTGTCATCCTCTTGTCGAGTCTCGATATCAGAACGATGTGCTCTTATTTCAGCGAAGTGAGAGTCAATGATTTCCATAAATTCCGATTTATCGACTCAAAATTATAATCATGCCAGAATCTTCTCCGCCATCTCTTTACCAGCCTCAAAGGCTTTTTGTAAGTCCTGTTCCCAATGTGTTTCACGCCATTGCCTTTTGGCTTCCTCAGAGAATCCTGCAAGTTCAAAGCGGTCGTAGTTCTTCACCTGATAGGTATTGTAAGCTATCAAGCGTTGGGGGTCTCCAAGGGCTACCTTGATACAAAATTCCATCGAGCCATAGCCATTGCTATTATTTCTCTCAGGCGTTCCATTCATGGTCTCTAACAGTACTACGAGCATTCGTTTAGGAGCCGTCAAGCTATAGTCGTTGTAGGAAAGCCAAGGAAATGCCAAACGTTCTAAGAACGCACGCATCTGACCCGTCACATCGCCAAAGTATATGGGGGAGCCCAAGACTAAGCCATCAGCTTGGGCGATCTCTTCCAGGACTGGAGTCAGTGCATCCTTGTACTTACAGACGTTGGATGCCTTTCCCTTTATCTTACAGGCCATACAGGACATGCAACCCTTATAGTCCAGACCATATAAGCGTATGGTCTTAACTTCGATCTGGTCGCTCACAGACATGGCACCTTCTGCAAACTTTTGTAGCATGGAGGCGGTATTGAAAGTCTTCCTCGGACCACCGTCGATAATCATTATCTTTTTCATAGTATAAAGTATTTATAATCCAATTAATTGATGCAAATTTACATCAATCACATGAAAGGAGCAAAGCGATTTCAGTTTTTTTATCTCTTGATGATATCCGCTATCATCTTACGGGCTTCCTTCCCTTCGGGACATGGCCAAAGGGGATAGACATGCCCCATCTTCTCTTTAACGTGAAGACG